>NZ_JBHJUK010000080.1:0-39811 GCF_042266225.1 Kitasatospora sp. NPDC056181 | reverse complement strand
GACCTAGGTCGTACGGTCCACTCCCGCCATCCGACCACCCTCCGACCGCCTTGCGACCGGCCATCCGACCTGCCCGGGCGGACCACGGACCGGGCGGGCGGCGGATCCGGTCGCGCCTGCGGGCCGGTCAGAAGGCGGAGTTGGCGACCCAGTGCGCCAGCAGCTCCTCGTCCCCGTGCACCTCGATGCGGTCCGCGGACCGGTCCAGCCGGCCGTAGAGGAACAGCAGCAGGTCGGCGGCGGTGCCCCGGACCGTCACGTCGGCGGTCTCGTCGGCAGCCCCGTCGGCGACGGCGCCCGCGCCGTCCGGGTCGAGCCCGAAGCCGTCGGGGCGAAGCCGGACCAGCCAGTCCCCGTCCCCGTCGGTGCGGGTGAAGCGGATGGTCCGGTCCGCACCCCGGAGGGCGGCGGTCCCGGGCGCGAAGAACGCGGCGAAGGGCAGGTTGGTCAGGAACTCCGAGACCCCGTCGGCCGCGAGGGCCGGGTCGATGCCGGGGCGCAGGCCCAGCGCGAGCTCGGCGTCCACGCGGTGCACCAGGGTCTCGAACAGCATCCGGCGCACCCAGAACCGGGCGTGCTGGTCGGCGCCCCAGGCCCACATCGGCTCGTCGAGGTCGCCCGAGGCGAACTCCGCGGCGGCCTGCGCCGCGGCGTCGGCCAGCCAGTCGGGGTAGCCGTCCGGGCCCTCGGGCAGCCGGAGGTCCACCTCGCGGCTGCGCGGCGGCTCCTGGATCCGCTGCCGCAGCAGGACGGTGAACCAGCGCTGCACGCTGCCGGCGTGACGGACCAGGTCGGTCAGCGTCCATCCGGGACAACTGGGCACCGGGGTCGCCGGATCGGCGGTCCGGACGGTGGCGACGAAGCGGGCGGTCTCGGCCGCGATGCCGGCGGCGTGGTCGACGGTGGTGGTCACGGACATCGTTCTCCCGGGGAGGCGGTCCCGTTGGGGCACGGGCAGGGGTACGGTCAGGGGCTCGGTCAGGGCTGCCACAGGCGCGGCAGTCGCCTCGGGCACGTCGGGTGTGCCCGGCACCTCAGGCACGGGGCCGGTCGGCGACGGGCCGGTCGACGAGGGGCTTGTCGACCACGGCCTTGGTGTGGCTGAACGTGTCGATGGAGTACTCGCCGTGGTAGCGGCCCATGCCGCTCTCGCCCACGCCGCCGAACGGCAGCTCGGGCATGGCCAGGTGGGAGACCGGGAGGCCGAAGGAGAGCGCGCCGGAGGAGGTCTCCTCGGTCAGCCGCCGCTTGGTCCGCTCGGACTCGGTGAAGGCGTAGAGCGCGAGCGGCTTGTCCCGCTCGTTGATGAAGGCGATGGCCGCGTCGAGGTCGGGCACGGCGACGATCGGCAGGATCGGGCCGAAGATCTCCGCGCGCATCACGGCGGCGTCCGGGGAGACGTCCGCGAGGACGGTCGGGGCGAGGTAGCGGGCGGCGCGGTCGCGCCCGCCGCCGGTGACCGTCCGCCCGTCGTCCAGCAGGGCGGCCAGGCGGTCGAAGTGACGCTCGTTGACGATCCGGCCGTACTCCGGACTGGCCGCCGGGTCGTCGCCGTACATCTCCCGGACGGCGTCGGCCAGGTGCTTCTCCAGCCCGGCGGCGCTCTCGCCGATGGCGAGGACGTAGTCGGGGGCGACGCAGGTCTGGCCGGCGTTGAGGAACTTGCCCTGGGCGATCCTCCGTGCGGTGACCGCCAGGTCGGCGCCGGGCTCGACGACGACGGGGCTCTTGCCGCCGAGCTCCAGGGTGACCGGGGTGAGGTTCCTGGCGGCCGCGGCCATCACGATCCGCCCGACGGCGCCGTTGCCGGTGTAGAAGATGTGGTCGAAGCGCTGCTCCAGGAGGGCGGTGGTCTCCGGGACGGCGCCCTCGACGACGGCCACGGTCTCCGGGTCGAGGTAGCGCGGCAGCAGCCGGGCCATCGCCGCGGAGGTCTCGGGGGCCAGCTCGCTCGGCTTGACGACGGCGGTGTTGCCGGCGGCCAGGACGCCCACCAGCGGGGCCAGTGCGAGCTGGAGCGGGTAGTTCCACGGCGCGACGACGAGCACCACGCCGAGCGGGTCGCGCACCACGTGGGCCTCGGCCGGCTGGAAGAACCCCGGGACGGCGGCCGGCTTGGGCCGGAGCCACTCCTCCAGGTGCGCCACGGTGTGGTCGAGCTCGTTCAGCACGAACCCGATCTCGGTGCGGTAGGCCTCCGTCGCGCTCTTGCCCAGGTCGGCGGCCAGTGCCTGCTGGAACACCTCGGCCTGCTCGGTGAGCAGGGTGCGCAGGGCCGCCAGCCGGTCCAGGCGCCAGGCGAGCGGCTTGGTCCGGCCGCTGTCGAAGGTGGCGCGCAGGCGGGCGACCAGGGCGGGGATGTCCGCCTCGGCGGGGGTCGGGGTGTGCGTCATGAGGGTCTCGCGGTCCTTCCGGGAGGCTTGAAGTCCTAGATGGTTGATGTCTTCAAGTAATTTCGACGGTAGACCTCGATGGTTGAGGGTGTCAAGCATCCTCCCTATGCTGGTTGCATGCCCCAGACGCCCCGGCCCGTGTCGCCGCCCTCCCCCGACGAGCTGATGGACCAGCTCGCACGGGTGGCCGCGGCCTACTACCGCCACTTCGCCACGGTGGCCGCCGGGCACGGGCTCACCCTGATGCAGGGCAAGACGCTCAGCCTGCTGCGCGGCCCCCGGCCCATGCGCACCCTCGCCGAGCTGCTGGCCTGCGACGCCTCGAACGTCACCGGGATCGTCGACCGGCTGACGGCCCAGGGGCTCGTCCGCCGCGAGGCCGACCCCGCCGACCGCCGGATCAAGAACATCGTCCTGACCGAGCAGGGCGAGCTCACCGTCCGCCGCATCCGGACCGAGCTGATGTCCAGTCTCACCGCACTGGAGGAGCTCACCCCCGACGAGCGCGAGACCCTCCGCACACTGCTGGGCCGCGCCTTCCCCGGAACCGCCGGGCCGCAGCGCTAGCCGGCCACCACCGGCGCACCGGATCTTCCGACAGGAGCACTGCGTGACGGCGCCGAGCGCTGCCCGCGCGCTTCAAACCTGGTAATCGCAAACGTTCACCCTATCGGGTACAGGAAGCACTCCGGAGCGCCCCCGCGTGCGCCTCCCCGCCTACCGTTGATCAGCAAGCGACAAGGGGCACCCGATGCGGCGACCCCCTTCTTGCCATGCCAAATGACGACCCGTCATGACGTGCGGTGTCCTTCGACCCGCCGTCCCGCGACGGGCAGTCCTTCGACGTGCAGTCCTTCACAGAGGGAGGCCCCGCCATGTCCGCGGACACCGGACCCGAGAGCAGCATGGAGAGCAGCAGCGTGGATGCCCCGGCGGCACGGTCATGAGCCGTACGGCCCTGGACCGGATCCTCAACGGACCCAGTGGCCTCGGGACGGCGGGCCTGCACCCGGGACGGCGCGACGCACGGCCGAAGACCGGCGATCCCATCCCCGGCCTGTACCACCACCCGGTCGCCGAGCCCGATCCGGAGCGCGTCGCGGAGGTCGGCCGCCGGATCAAGGCCTGGGCGCTGGACGAGGTCCAGCTCTACCCGCCGGAGTGGGAGGACCAGTTCGACGGCTTCTCGGTGGGGCGCTACATGGTCGCCTGCCACCCCGACGCCCCCGACATCGAGCACCTGATGATCGCCGCACGGCTCATGGCCGCCGAGAACGCGGTCGACGACTGCTACTGCGAGGACCACGGGGGCTCGCCCGTCGGCCTCGGCGGGCGCCTCCTGCTGGCCCACACGGCCCTCGACCCCCTGCACACCACGCCGGAGTACCACCCGGCCTGGGCGGAGTCGCTGCACGAGGACGCCCCCCGGCGGGCCTACCGCTCCGCCATGGACTACTTCACCCGCGCGGCGACGCCGTCGCAGGCCGACCGGTTCCGGCACGACATGGCCCGCCTGCACCTGGGCTACCTCGCGGAGGCGGCCTGGGCCGAGACGGACCACGTCCCCGCGGTGTGGGAGTACCTGTCGATGCGCCAGTTCAACAACTTCCGGCCGTGCCCGACCATCACGGACACCGTCGGCGGCTACGAACTGCCCGCCGACCTCCACGCGCTGCCCGCCCTCCAACGGGTCATCGCGCTGGCGTCCAACGCCACCACCATCGTCAACGACCTGTACTCCTACACCAAGGAACTGGCCAGTCCCGGCCGGCACCTGAACCTGCCCGTGGTGATCGCCGAGCAGGAGGAGAAGAGCGACCGCGACGCCTACCTGAAGGCGGTCGAGGTCCACAACGACCTGATGCACGAGTTCGAGGCCGAGGCGGCCGCCCTGGCAGCCTCCTGGCCCTCCCCGTCCCTGGTGCGGTTCCTGCGCGGCGTCGCCGTGTGGGTCGACGGCAACCACTACTGGCACCAGACCAACACCTACCGCTACAGCCTGCCCGATTTCTGGTAACCAAGGAGCTTATCCGTGACCACGACCGACATCCCCTCCGTTGCCGCCACCGCCTCCGTGCCCGGCCCGGCGACCCCGTACCAGGGCGACATCGCCCGCTACTGGGACCACGAGGCCCGGCCGGTGAACCTGCGCCTCGGCGACGTCGACGGCCTCTACCACCACCACTACGGGATCGGCGACGTCGACCACGCCGCGCTCGGTGACCCGGGCGACAGCGAGCGCGAGAAGAAGGTCATCACCGAGCTGCACCGGCTGGAGTCCGCACAGGCCGAGGTGCTCCTGGACCACCTGGGCGACGTCCGGCGCGGCGACACCCTGGTGGACGCCGGCTGCGGCCGCGGCGGCTCCAGCGTGATGGCCCACCAGCGCTTCGGCTGCAAGGTCGAGGGCGTCACCCTGTCGGCCAAGCAGGCCGAGTTCGGCAACCGGCGCGCCCGGGAGCTCGGCATCGACGGCTCCGTCCGCGCCCAGGTCTGCAACATGCTCGACATGCCCTTCGAGAACGGCAGCATCGCGGGCTCGTGGAACAACGAGTCCACCATGTACGTCGACCTGCACGACCTCTTCGCCGAGCACTCCCGCATCCTCGCCGTCGGCGGCCGCTACGTGACCATCACGGGCTGCTGGAACCCCGCCTACGGGCAGCCGTCGAAGTGGGTGTCGCAGATCAACGCGCACTTCGAGTGCAACATCCACTCCCGCCGTGAGTACCTGCGCGCCATGGCGGACAACCGCCTCGTGCCGCAGGCCGTCATCGACCTCACCCCCGCGACCCTGCCCTACTGGGAGCTGCGCGCCACCTCCTCGCTCGTCACGGGCATCGAGGAGGCGTTCATCAACTCCTACAAGGACGGCTCGTTCCAGTACGTCCTGATCGCAGCCGACCGGGTCTGACCGGCCGCCTCCGCGCGGGGCCGGGGCGTGCGCACGCCCCGGCCCCGCGTCGTCGCGGGACGCCCGCGCGGCCGGCGGCCGGTCAGGCCAGGGCCTTGGACTGCCAGTAGCCGAACTGGCGGAGCGGTTCGCCGTCGAGGGACCACGGCCAGGGCGTGACCGTCTCGCCGATCAGCTCGAAGGCGGTCCCGCTCTCGCGCACGCGGCCGGCCTGGACCAGGGCGTAGGCGAGCAGGTTGAGGTCGGCCCGGGCGGCCGCGTACGCGAGCCGGCCGGGGACGAGCCAGCCGGCCAGGGCGGCGTCCAGCGCGCCGGCGGCCCGGTGGTTCGACCACTGGCGCCGCACCAGCAGTCCCTCGACCCCGCCGCGGGCCAGCGTGCGGGCGTGCTCGTCGACCAGCGCGGTCAGCTCCACCCCCGTGGCCGGCGCCGCCGACGGCACCCCGGCCCGGACGGCGTGCACGAAATCCAGCTGGCTGCTGCGCGAGCCGCACTCCTCCGGCGACAGGTAGCGCAGCATCTGCAGGTGGGCCTCCCGGTTCCACGGGTCGCGTGAGGTCACCTCGTGCCAGACGGTGAACAGCTCGCGGGAAGGGGCGCGGGTCAGGCGCAGGATCCCCAGCAGCGCCACCCAGGGCGTCGGGTCGTCCGGGAGGGCCTCGGCGGCGCGGTGGCAGTACCCGGCCGCGGCAGCGGCGTCCTCCATCCGTCCCGCGTGCCGGCCACGGACCAGCTCGACCCACGCCTCGAACACCAGCGGGTCGCCGCTGCGGGGGGCGCGCAGCCGCCAGGTGCGGGAGACCCCCGAGGGCGCCGCGGCCTCGGCGAGCACGGCGATGCGGTGGCCGCGCCTGTCCCAGTCCGCGCCGGCCTCCTGGAGGAGCCGCTCGACCTGGTCGACCTGAATGCTGACCTGGCCCGGCATTCCGGGGGAATTCAGCTGCCGCCGGACACGGCCGAGTTTGACGTCGTCGAGCTCCGGCAGCAGGCGCGGGCCGGAAGCGCGAAGTCTTCGGAATATCGACACGCGCCGCAGCCTAGAGCCCCGACGGAATTCCGGACAGCCCTCGGAGGCAATTGTTATTTCCCGTGATTCCGGTGACCCTACGGTCTCGTACAGCGACCGGCCGCACGCCCCCGGCCGGTCACGCATTTCCGCGGCAAATGACCGGGCGTCAGGAATTCGGATTCCCGGCGGCGTAATTCCCCGGCCGCCCGGTCCGCCTGGTCCGCCGGGGCCGGACGGCCGGGGACGGCGTCCGGGCGGGGTCGCCCGCACCACCGGCCACCCGCGCCGTGACGACCCCCGCCGTGGCCACCCGAGCCGCGGGCCCCGCCTCCGGAACCGCCGCCGAAACCGCCGCCGGGGACGGGCGGGGCCGGTGGTAGGGTGATCGAAATGTCGACGCGGAGGCCCCCAAAGACCTTGCGGGCAGCCGGGGTTGCCGCCTTACGACGGTTGCGGCCCGTCCGGCGGGCCCGCCGGACGATCACCCGCTTCCCCCCTGCCGCGGGCTACGTGCTGCTCTGCTTCGGCACCGGTGTGGCCGCGCTGGCGCTCCTCTACCTACTGGCCGCGGTCCTCGTCCTCTGCCTGGTGGGGACGGGCCTCCTGCTGCTGCCCGGAGCCCTGCGGGCGGTGCGCCGCTTCGCGCAGTTCCACCGCGGACGGGTCGGCCGCCTGCTGGGGACGGAGGTGCGCACCCCCTACCGCGACCTGGAGCCCGGCGCCTCCGCACCCGGGCGGCCGTCCCTGCGCGATCCGGCGGTCCGCAAGGACCTGCTCTGGCTGCTCACCCACGGTGTCGCCGGGACGGCGCTGTGCCTGGCCGCCCTGGCCGTCTGCGGCCGGGCGGTCAACTGGCTCACCGCGCCGGTGTGGTGGCGGCTCGCACCCGCCCAGCGCGACAGGATCATCCTGCTCGACGTCGACTCGTGGCCGAAGGCCGTCGCCGCGCTGTTCGGCGGCGTCGGCTACGCCCTGGTCGCGATGGCCGTGCTGCGGCTGCTGGCCGGCGTGCACGCCCACGCCTCCCGGCGGCTGCTGACCGCCCGGCCCCGCGACGCGCTCGCGCAGCGCGTCCGGGAACTGGCGGTGACCCGGGCGGAGGCGCTGGACGCGCACGGCGCCGAGCTGCGCCGGATCGAACGGGACCTGCACGACGGGGCCCAGGCCGACCTCGTGGCCGTCTCGCTCCGCCTGGGCATGATCAGGCGGGCGCTCGCCCAACGGCCGGAGCAGGTACCGGAGTTGGTTGACTCGGCCCAGCGGATCACGGAGCACGCCCTGGAGTCCCTGCGCCACCTGGTCCGCGGCGTCCACCCGCCCGTGCTCGCCGACCGCGGACTGGGCGAGGCGGCCCGGGCCCTCACCGCGCTCTGCGGCGTCCCGACCAGGATCGACCTCGACGAGGCGGACGGCCCGCCACCGCGCGCTCCGGCCGCGGCCGAGGCGGCGGCCTACTTCGTGATCTCCGAGGCGCTCGCCAACGTCGCCAGGCACAGCGGCGCGCAGAACGCGCTGGTCCGGCTCCGGGTCACCGCCGGCGCGATCGCGATCAGGGTGGAGGACGACGGCAGGGGCGGCGCCGCCGAGGGTGCGGGGAGCGGGATCCCAGGCCTCCGGCGGCGGGTCGCCGCCTTCGACGGGACGACCGAGCTGTCCAGCCCGCCCGGGGGCCCGACCGTACTGAAGGTGGAGATTCCATGCGGATCCTGATAGCCGAGGACAACGCCCTGCTCCGCGAGGGGCTGGTCCTGCTCCTGGGCGGCGAGGGGCACGAGGTGTGCGCCACCGTCGAGAACGGTGACGACCTGCTGCCCGCGCTGCTCGAACACCGCCCGGACGTCGCCGTGGTGGACGTCCGGCTGCCACCGGGCTTCCGGGACGAGGGACTGCGGGCCGTGGTCGAGGCCCGCCGCCAACTGCCCACGCTCCCCGTCCTGGTGCTCTCCCAGTACGTGGAGCGGGCGTACGCGACGGAGTTGCTCGCCCGCAGCGCCGCCGGCGTGGGCTACCTGCTGAAGGACCGGGTGGGGCGCGCCGAGGAGTTCCTCCAGGCGCTGCAGCGGGTCGCCGACGGCGGCACGGCCATGGACCCCGAGGTCGTCTCACAGCTGATGGCCCGCCGGGCCGGGGCGGACCCGCTGTCCTCGCTGACGCCGCGCGAGCGCGAGGTGCTGGCGCTGATGGCTGAGGGCCGCAACAACGGCACCATCGCCGAGCTGCTGTTCATCACGGAGAGCTCGGTGAACAAGCACATCGGGAACATCTTCACCAAGCTGGGCATGCCGACGCCGGAGAGCGGCAACCGCCGGGTGCTCGCCGTGCTGGCCTACCTCCGGGCCGCCTGAGCCTGCGGGACGTCGCGGGCCGGGAACGTCGCGGGCCGGGCCCGTTGCCCCGGGGCGGCAGTGCGCTCACCGTCCGTGCCCGCCGAAGGTCTCCGCGTCGCCTACCTGGCGGATCGCGCCCGGTAGCGGTTCACTGGGAGTGAGCAGGGCAGGGAATGGAGGCCCGGCGATGGAATGTCCCCACCCGATCGGATTCCACGCTGAGGTCCGCGAGCGCTACGCCGCGGCCGGGGCGGAGGTCACCCGGCTGGTGAAGGCCGTGCCCGAGGACCGGTGGACGGCGCCCACGCCGTGCCGTGACTGGGACGTGCGGGCGCTGGTGAACCACCTCGCGGCACAGCACCTGTGGGTCTGTCAGGCGGCCGCGGGCTACACCCCGGAGCAGATCGGCCGCCGGTTCCGGGGTGACGTACTGGGCCGCAACCCCCTGGGCGTGTGGAGGATGGCCGTGGGCAGCGCCCTGCGCGCCCTGAACGTGCCGGGCGCCCCCGATCTCCTGGTCCACCTGTCGTACGGGCTGCGCGACGTCGGCGGATACGCCCGTGAACTCACCGCCGAGACCGTGGTGCACGGCTGGGACCTCGCCCGTGCGCTGGGCGAGACCGGCCGGATGCCGGTGGGCGCCGCCCGGTACGCGCTCGTGGAGTTCCAGGGCTACCGCGACCTCGCCGGCACCGGCCGGTTCGACCCGCCGCACGCCACGCCGCCCGGCGCCGACGCCCAGGAGCTGCTGCTCGCCCTGACCGGGCGCGACCCGCACTGGTCCACCGAGCTGCGCTGATCCGGCCCACCACCCGGCGCACACCCGGCTCCTCACCCGACCCCGGCCCTGCACCCGGCCGCCGGGAGGGCCGTCCACCTCCCCGGTCCGGCGGACCTCCCGCCTCCCCGGCCCGGCCACCCCGGGCCCCGGCCCTTCGCGAGGCATGATGAGGCCCCGGCGAGGAGGGAGCCCCCATGACTGCTGGTACCCGCGACGAAGGGTGGCGCCGCGTGGTGCCGGCCCTGCCGGGGCTTTCCGTGCTCCGCGGCTACCGGCGCGAGTGGTCGCGCGGCGACCTGCTGGCCGGCATCACCGTGGCGGCCTACCTGGTGCCGCAGGTCATGGCGTACGCCTCCGTCGCCGGTCTGCCTCCCGTCACCGGGCTCTGGGCGATCCTGCCGGCGATCGCGCTGTACGCCCTCGTCGGCTCGTCCCGGCTGCTGTCCGTCGGCCCCGAGTCGACCACCGCGCTGATGACCGCCACCGTGGTCGGACCGCTGGCGGGCGGGGACACCGGGCGCTACGCGGCGCTGGCCGCCTCCCTCGCGGTGGTGGTCGGGCTGCTGTGCGTCCTGGCGTGGCTGACCCGGCTCGGATTCGTCGCCGATCTGCTCTCCCGGCCGGTGCTGACCGGCTATCTCACGGGCGTCGCCCTGATCATGATGGTGGACCAGCTCTCCAAGCTCACCGGGGTCGAGGTGAAGGGGGAGGGCTTCTTCCCCCAGCTGGCGTCGTTCGTGTCGAACCTGTCCGGGGCCCACGTGGCGACGGTCGTCTTCAGCGCCGCCACGCTGCTCTTCCTCTTCCTCGTGGCCCGCTTCCTCCCGCGGCTGCCCGGCCCGCTGCTGGCCGTCGTGCTCGGCACGGCGGTGTCGGCGGCGTTCTCCCTGAAGGACCACGGTGTCGCGGTCATCGGCGACATCCCGGCCGGGCTGCCCCGCCCCCGCCTGCCGGACCTGGACGAGCTGAACCGGCTGCTCCTTCCCGCCCTGGGCATCCTGCTGGTCGGCTACACCGACTTCATCCTCACCGCACGCGCCTTCGAGCCGTCCGGAGAGGGACGGCGTCCGGACGCCAACCAGGAGCTGCTGGGCCTCGGCGCGGTCAACATCGGCGCCGGCCTCTTCCAGGGCTTCCCGGTGAGCAGCAGCGCCAGCCGCACGGCGCTGGCGAAGTCGGCGGGCGGGCGCACCCAGGTGTACTCGTTGCTGGCCGGCGTCGCGGTGATCGCCGTGCTGCTGTTCCTCGGCCCGCTGCTGCGCGACACCCCGGACGCGGTGCTGGGCTCCCTGGTGGTGTTCGCGGCGGTCCGGATGATCGACATCGCCGGTTTCCGCCGGCTGGCCTCCTTCCGGCACCGGGAGCTGCTGCTGGCGGTCGGCTGCCTGGCCGGCGTCCTGGCCCTGGACATCCTGTACGGCGTGCTGGTCGCGGTGGGGCTCTCGGTGGCCGAGCTGCTCAGCCGGGTCGCGCGGCCGCACGACGCGGTGCTCGGCACCGTGCCGGGCGTCGCCGGGATGCACGACGTCGACGACTTCCCGCAGGCCCGGACCGTTCCCGGGCTGGTGGTCTACCGCTACGACTCCCCGTTGTTCTTCGCCAACGCGGAGGACTTCCGGCGGCGTGCGCTGGCCGCCGTGGCGGCCCAGCCGGCCCCGGTGAGGTGGTTCGTCCTCAACGCCGAGGCGAACGTGGAGGTGGACATCACCGCGCTGGACTCACTGGACGCCCTCCGGCTCGAACTGGCCGGCCGCGGCATCGTCTTCGCGCTGGCCCGGGTCAAGCAGGACCTCCGCGACGAGCTCGACGCCTACGGCCTGAGCGCGTCCGTCGGCGAGGACCTGATCTTCCCCACCCTCCCCACGGCGGTGGCCGCCTACCGCGCCCGGGCGGGGGACACGCCGTAGCGGTCGGCGGCGGCCCGGCCCGGCCCGGTGGCGGGCGCAGCCGCGCTCAGCCGCGGGCCGGCGCCCGGCGGCGGGCGAGGAGCTTGCCCAGCTCCCACAGCAGCAGGAGCGCGACGGCCGCCAGCAGCGCCCAGCAGAACTGCCGGAGGTTGAGGTCGGTGGTGCCCAGCAGGCGGTGGAACACGTCCATCTGGGTGACCAGCACCGCCAGGACGAACTCGCCGAGGGCCGCCAGGTTCATCTGCCTGCTGTCGAAGGTGGCGACGTTCAGCACCGAGCCGCGCTCACTGCGGCACTCGTACGCCGCCACGATCAGGCAGAGCGCGAAGGCGGTGAAGGAGATCGAGTTGCCGATCTGGAGGCTTCCGTAGTGCGACTCGCCCAGTTTGATCAGCAGGAGCAGCGCGACGGTGACGGCCAGCCCCGCCAGGCCCACGGTGATCACGACGGGCCTGGTCAGCACCGTCTCCCCGCGCGGGCGCGGGGTGCGCCGCATCAGCCCGGGGCTCGCCAGGTCGAATCCCAGGGCGAAGCCGAACGGGGCGTTGACCACGAAGTGGATCCAGAGGACCTGCGCCGGGGTGAACGGCTCTCCCGCCGCGAGGTTGAGGACGGTGGCGCCGAGGAAGGTCAGGACGAACGTCACCAGCAGCACCAGGACGAACCGGATGTACTTGGTGAGGTTGTCGTAGAGCTTCCGGCCCTCCTCGACGGCGTAGACGATGGTGGCGAAGTTGTCGTCGGCGAGGACCATGCGGCCGGCGTTCTTCGCGACGTCGGTGCCGCTGCCCATGGCGATGCCGATGTCGGCGGCCTTGATGGCCGGCGCGTCGTTGACGCCGTCGCCGGTCATCGCGACGACGTCGCCCTTCTTCTTGAGCGTGTCGGCGAGCAGCACCTTGTGTTCGGGCGCGACGCGTCCGACCACGCCGATGTCGTCGATGCGCGTCAGCCGCTCGTGTTCGGGCATGGCGGCGAAGTCGGCGCCGAGGACGGCGTCGCCCTCGATGCCCAGCTGCCGGGCGATGGCCTCACCGGTGGTCACGTCGTCCCCGGTGACCATGCGGACCCGGATATGGGCGGCCTGGGCGTCGGCCACCGCCGCCCTGGACTCCTCCCGGGGCGGGTCGACCATGCCGACGAGGCTGGTCATCCGCAGGTCGGTGACGAGCGCCAGCAGGTCGCCGGCCGGGTCGAAGTCCGCCGGGTCGAGGTCCCGCACGGCCGCGGCCATCACCCGGCGCCCCTCGCCGCCCATCCGTTCGGTCTGTGCCTGGGCCCTGCCGCTCAGGCCGGCGTCCCACGGGATGCCCGTACCGGCCGAGAGCGCGGTGGTGGCGCGGTCCATCACCGCGGGGGCCGCGCCCTTCACGAAGCACCGGACCACGCTGCGCCCCGCGGCGTCCACCGTCGAGTTGAAGGTCGCCATCAGCTTGTAGCCGGGGTCGAACGGCAGCGTGGCGAGGCGGGGGAAGCGTTCCCGGGTGGCCTCGATGTCCAGCCCGGCCTTGTGCCCGAGGACGAGCAGGGCGCCCTCGGTCGGGTCGCCCACGACCTCGCCGTCCACCAGTCTGGCGTCGTTCGCGATCAGGTAGGGCAGCACGGCGTCCTCGATGCCGGCGGAGGTGCCCGCGGCGTGGTGGACCTTCCCTTCGAGGCGGTAGCCGGTGCCGGAGACGGTGTAGCGGTCGGTGGGGCTGAGCACCTCGACGACGGTCATCTGGTTCATCGTCAGGGTGCCGGTCTTGTCGGAGTTGATGGCCGAGGTGAAGCCGAGCGTCTCGACGGAGGGCAGCTCCTTCACGATCGCGTGGCGCTTGGCCAGGTTGAGGCTGCCGACCGAGAGGATCACCTGGCTGACGGTCGGCAGCGCCTCGGGGATGGCGGCGATCGCCAGTGAGACCGCGCTGACGAAGAGGGCGTCCCACGCCTGGTCGCGGCTGCGGCCGAGCGCGAACATGACGACCATGGTCAGACCGGCCGCCGCCGCGATCCACAGCGTCAGCGTGTTGAGCTCCCTGGTGAGCGGCGACTGCTCCTTCTCGGTGGCCGACAGCATCCCGGAGATCTTGCCCAGCTCCGTGCCGGCGCCGGTGCCGGTGACGACGAGCAGTCCGCTGCCGTGCGTGACCGGGGTGTTCATGAACGCCATGTTGGTCTGGTCCCCCGGCGGCAGGCCGCCCCCGGCCGTCAGCGTGCCGGCGTCCTTCGCCGCCGGGACGCTCTCGCCGGTGAGCGCCGACTCGTCGATCTGCAGGGCACTGGCCTCGATGATCCGCCCGTCGGCCGGCACCTCGTCGCCGGCCGAGATGAGCACGATGTCGCCGACGACCACCTGCTCGGCCGGGATCTCGGCCTCGGTGCCGTCCCGGCGGACCCGCGCCGTCGCCTCCATCATCGACTTCAGCGCGTTCATCGCGCTCTCGGCCTTGCCCTCCTGGCGCAGGCCCACGACCGCGTTGAACAGGGTCAGGACGACGAGCAGGATGCCGGTGCCCCACTCCCTGATCGCGAACGACACGATCGCCGCGGCCACCAGGATGATCTGCATGTAGGTGCGGTACTGGTCGAGGAAGCGCAGCCAGTCGGGCCTCGTCTTCTCCTCCGGCAACGCGTTCGGCCCGTTCGCGGCCAGCAGTTCGGCCGCCCGGGAGGCCGTGAACCCCGCCGCCGGGTCCGCCCCGAGGGCGGCCACGACCTCCTCCGGCGGCCGCGCGTACCACGGGACGGAGCCTGCCGGTCCCGACTGGTCAGCCTGCTCCGCCATCATCGCTCCTCACGATCCGGATCCGCCCGGCCGGCCGTCCCGGCCGACCGGGTGCGCCGCCGCGTACGGGTCGTCGGCGGCTCCCTCGGGGGCCTGCTCCTCCAGCCGGCGCCTGGCCGCGCGGAGCTCCTTCCGGGCCTCGTCGCCGACGGTCGGGTACTGCGGGTCGAGCCCGATCAGCGTGTGCGCGAGCACCGCCGCCGCGCAGATCCGCGCGAACCACTTCCGGTCGGCCGGCACCACGTACCAGGGCGCCCACGGCGTGCTCGTGGCCGACAGCATCTCGGAGAACGCCTCCTGGTAGTCGTCCCACCGCTCGCGCTCGCGGATGTCGGCCGCGGAGAACTTCCAGTTCTTCTCGGGCAGGTCGATCCGTTTGAGGAAGCGGGTGCGCTGCTCCTCCTTGGAGAGGTTCAGGAAGATCTTCACCACCTTGAACCCGTTCTCGGTGAGGTACCGCTCCCAGTCGTTGATCGCCCGGTAGCGGTCCTCCCAGATCCCCGGCCCCCTCGCCTCCTCGGGCAGCCTCTGCCGGTCGAGGACCTCGGGGTGCACCCGCACCACGAGCACCTCCTCGTAGTGCGACCGGTTGAAGATCCCGATGTCGCCCCGGGCCGGCAGCCGCTGCGCGTACCGCCACAGGAAGTCGTGGTCGAGCTCCTCCGTGGAGGGCACCTTGAAGCTGCTCACGTGGACGCCCTGCGGGTTCACCCCGCTCATCACGTGGCGGATCGTGCCGTCCTTCCCGCCGGCGTCCAGCGCCTGGAGGCAGAGCAGCACCCCGTAGGTGTCCTGGGCGGCCAGCCTGGCCTGGTACTCCGCCAGCAGGGAGACGCCGGAGCGCAACAGCTCCGCGCCCTCGCGCTTCTTCAGACCGGCCTTGTAGCGCGGGTCGAAGTCGGCTTCCAGGTCCACCTCCGAACCCGGCTTCACCCGCAGCGGCTTGATGAACTTCGCGATCCGCTTCGCACGTTTGTCGGCCACCGCCTGCACCAGCTCCTCCCGGGTCCGGCAGGCGCCACGAGGCCCCGCCGTGTTCTCCGCCCGCACGGGCGACGGTGGCTGCGGCCCGTACCCGGAACCGCGGGCCCCCTCGTCCCGGACGCCGCAGACGTCCCCGTTTGCGCACTCCCGAGTCTCGGCAGCGCCGCGGCCGCCCGCACGCCGGCCTACGCCGCACGGGGGACCGCGGCCCCGGCGGCCGGCGCCGCCGCCGCGGGTCACCGGGGGACGGACCGGACCAGCAGCAGGGCGATGTCGTCGGTGCGGTGCTGCGCGTGCCCGGCCCGGCCGACGAGCGCGTCGGCGAGCCGGTCCAGCGGTTCGTCGCCGTGGTGGGCGAGCGTGGCGGTGAGCTCGGCCAGCGCCTGGTCGAGATCGCCGCCGGGCGTCTCGATCAGGCCGTCGGTGTACAGGACCAGGGTGGTGCCGACCGGCAGCCCGACGCGGATCTGCGGGTACTCGGCCTCCGGGTCGACGTTCAGCACCATGCCGGTGAGCGGCTCCAGCGCCGCCGCCCTGCCGTCCGGGTCGTACCGCAGGGGCACGGGGTGGCCCGCGTTGGCCAGCCGGGCCTCGCGGTGGACGAGATCGACGCAGAGGTACATGCAGCTGGCCAGCAGGGCCGTGTCCAGGTCGGCCAGCAGGCGGTTGGTGCGGGCGAGCACGGTACTCGGGTCGGGGTCGGCCGCGGCGAAGGCGCGGACGGCGGTGCGGACCTGGCCCATCAGCGCGGCGGCGTTGACGTTGTGGCCCTGGACGTCGCCGATCACCACGGCCACCGTGTCCGCGCCGACCCGGATGAGGTCGTAGAAGTCCCCTCCGACGTCCATGTCCTCGGTGCACGGCAGGTAGCGGGCCGCGATCTCCAGGCTCGGGACGGTGGGCAGCGCGTGCGGCAGCAGGCTCTCCTGGAGGCCGTGGGCGAGGAGGAGCTTGGTGTCGTACAGCCGGGCCCGGTCCAGGGCCTGGGCGATCAGGCCGCCGAGCGAGGTGAGGACGGCGCGCTCCTCCACGTCGAAGCGGTGCGGCTCGGCGAAGGCCAGCACGCAGGTGCCGATCAGCCGGCGCGAGGTCACCAGCGGCAGATAGGCCCAGGCGGCCATCCCGTCCTGCGTCTCGTGGCGGTCCGGGTAGAGCCGTTCCAGCTCCACCCGGGTCTCGAAGAACGCCGGCACGGGATTGGTCGACGCCTGGACGCCGGGCGTGGACTCCGTCAGCGGGGTGCTGTCGAACTGGTCGACCAGGCCCGGTGGATACCCGCGGTGGCCCACGATCCGCAGCCGGCCGCCCTCGGCCATCAGCACCGCGACGGCCTGCCCGCCGAACGCCGGCAGGATCTGCTCGGAGACCATGCCCACGACGTCCTGCACGCTGACGGCCTCGGTCAGCGCACCGGCGAGGTGGAGGAGGTGGTACAGCGCTCCGGGCCGCGTGTGCACCACGCGCTCGGCGGGGGCCCCGGCCCGCCGGCCGGCCTCGGCGTCACTGGTGACCTCGGCGGCTTCGACGACCCGTACGGTGACCCCGGAGGCGTCCGGGAAGAGCTGGAACGAGAGCCACCGGTCCGGCGGCCTCAGGGCGACGAAGGAGGTGGACTGCCCGCCGATCACCGCCGCGCGGTAGTGGTACTCGTACACCGGGTCGCGCAGCCAGGGCAGCGTCTCCCACGGCCGGACGCCCAGCAGCCGGTCCACCGGCTCGCCGAGCAGCCCGGCCGCGGCCGGGGTGACCGCGGCCAGCCGGCCGTCCAGGTCGATCTCGCAGACGCCCTCCGGCAGCCGGGCCGCCATCGTGCTGCCCGGGCCGGCGGAACGGTACTCCGCCACCGCGGGGCGCGGGCCGGGCCGGATCGGACGGCCCGCCCGGGCCGCCACCGCCAGTGGCCCGGCCAACTGCCGGGCGAGCGCTTCGAGCCCGTCGCGTTCACGGGGCGACAGCTCGGAGGGGTGCGCGGCGGGCCAGAGGACGAAGAGGGCCCCGTGGGCGGTCCCCTGTGCCACGAGCGGAACGGCCGCGAGGCAGAACGAGTACGGCATGGCGACCGCGACGCTGGGGTACCGGCGGGCCATCTCCTCGGGACCGGCGACCCAGACCGTCCGGCCGGTGCGCACCGCCTCGACGACCGGGATCGGCGCGGTCGTGCCGACGTGCCGCCACGGTCGGGTGAACTGCCGGGCGGCCCCGAAGGTCATGACCAGTTCGAGCAGGCGCTGGTCCTCCGACAGCACGTAGAGGCCGCCGAGGTGCGCACCGATCCGGTCCGGCACCGACCGCAGGATCCGCGCCAGCACCGCGAGGCCGCGCCCTTCCATCACCTCGGCGGCCTCGTGTCCGGACCGCGGCGACGCATGTGGCGGCATGCCCATCACAACAACCTCGTTCGAGCCGACGGCGGACCCGCGCCCTCCTCCATACTGGCCCGGCCGGGCACCGGACGCGCCCTGTCGCCGCCCCGCGGACGGCGGTGGAGGCGCACCGCCGACGCCCTCCACGTGGTGACCGCCGGGAGCGCGGTGGACGGCCGACCGGCACTCCCCGGGACGCACACGGGAAGGCCACCCCGGGGAGACCCCGGGGTGGCCTGCGCTCCGACCGCCTGTTCAGGGCTGAATCCCTGAGGAGCGGATCAGTAGGGCTCCGCCTTGCTCTGCGCTTCGACCTGGGCCACCTCGGCCACGGCGATGGCGATGCCGAGCGCCTCGGTGATGTGGCCCGCCGCCGCCATGACGCGGGCCGTGCCCACGATGGGCGCGACCGCGACCAGCACGTCCTGCAACTGTTCGACCGTCAGCCCGGCCTCGACGGCCGGGCCCACGTGGGCGAGGTAGGAGATCGCGGGTGCGTCCATGGCCGCGAGGGCGGCGATCCTGGTGAGGATGAGCGTCCGCTCGTCCAGGCCGCAACGTTCGAGCGAGTCGACCGTCATGGCGGCAAGCGTGTCGAGGACGGGGGTCTCTGACTGTGTGGACATGCCTGGCTGCCTTCCGCAGAGGTGGCACTGACAGGGAAGTGCGCCGGACAGCGGGAGTCGCCACCGCCGACGGGCCCTGTTCCGAAGACTAGAGGCCTCCCCCGCCCCGCGCACGGCGGGCGGCGGCCGGAAGGTGCGGCAGCCTCCGCACGTCGGCGAGGAGCACGGTGCCCGGGCCGGCCGTTCCCGGCACCGTCGGCGCGTCCTCGCGCCGCCGCCGGCGCAGCCAGACGGTCAGCAGGAGGCACGGCAGCAGGAGCCCGCAGAGGGTGAGGACGAGGAACGTCGTGAAGCCGCTGATGTGGCTCACCAGCCACGCGAAGTTCTGCCCGAAGAACCCGACCACGAACGACAGCGGGAGGAACACCGTCGCCACGATCGTGAGCCGCTCCATCGTGGCGCTCTGCCGGAGGGTGATCTTGTTCTGCTCGACGGAGATGACCGCGATGTTCGCCTCCAGGACGGTGGTCAGGAGGTCCCGCTGGGCGGCGACCTCCTCGTTGACCAGCAGGAGGTGGTCGTGCACGTCGCGGAAGTACGGCAGGAGTTCGGCCGACGACCTGCCGGGCTGCAGCCGCCGGCCCACCACGGCCAGCAGCGGGTGCACGACGCGGTAGAAGTCGGTGGCCTCCCGGCGCAGGAAGTAGATCCGCTCGGTCGGCGCGACCGCCCCGGAGAACACCGTGGCCTCGATCTCCTCGATGTCGCGTTCGAGTCCCGCGACGACGGGCGCGTAGCCGTCGACGACCTGGTCGAGGATGCCCCAGAGCGTCGAGGTGCTGCCGGCCCGCAGCAGCTCGGGCCTGCGTTCCAGCCGGCTGCGGGCACCGGCCAGTTCGCTGGCGACGCCCTGGCGGACGGTGATCACGAAGTGCTCGGCCAGGAAGATGCTGATCTCACCGGTGTCGACCTCCTCGCGCTCGTCGTCGTAGCGCGCCGTGCGCAGGATGATCAGCTCCGTGCCGTCCTCGTACTGCTCGGCCTTCGGCCGCAGGTGGAAGGCCTGGGCGTCCTCGACGGCGAGTTCGTGGAGGCCGAAACCCTCGCGGACCTCCTCCAGTTCCTCGGTGCCCGGTTCGAACATGCCCAGCCAGACGAAGCCGCCCAGCGCGCAGCGCGCGGCCGCCTCCTCCAGGGGCATCGCGCCCTCGTGCTGCCGGCGCCCGTCGTGGTAGTGCGCACAGTCGACGATCATGGCCTTCCTCCTCGCGTCCGGCCCGCCGACGCCTCCACCACCCCCACCGCGCCGTTCCGCGACGCGATGCGCCGGCAGGCCTCACAGCAACGCCTGCTCCTCCGCTCCCCCTCATGCTCCTCCGCTTCGGCCGCGACGTCCCCGCGCTCCGTCCCGGACGTCCCGACGCGCCGGCCGAAGCGTCCCCACGGCCGCCCGGACCTCCCCGCGGCGGCCCCGCACGGCGGACGCGTCCGCGGCGGCGGCCGAAGGTACCGGTGGGCAGGGACCTTCGGTCCCTCGGCAGCGAGGCCTCCCGTGCGTTCTTCTTGAGGCGCCACCGGAACCCGCGCCCGGCGTCCCGGCCCACCACCGGCCGTCGACGCACGCGGTCCACCGCCACGTGCCCGAGGAGTACGCCTTGCTTTCCGCCGAATCAGCCCGGGTCGTCCGCGACTCCCTGCCCGCCGTCGGCGCGGCCCTCGACGAGATCACCGCCCACTTCTACGCCACCATGTTCGCCGAGCACCCGGAGCTCCTGGACGGGATGTTCAACCGCGGCAACCAGGCCAGCGGCGCCCAGCGCCAGGCCCTCGCCGGGTCGATCGCCGGGTTCGCCGGCGCGCTGCTGGCCCGTCCGGACACCCGCCCCGACGCGCTGCTGGCCCGCATCGCCCACAAACACGTCGCGGTCGGCGTCACCGACGACCAGTACACGATCGTGCACAAGTACCTCTTCGCCGCCATCGCCGAGGTGCTGGGCGAGGCGGTGACACCCGAGGTGGCCGCGGCCTGGGACGAGGTCTACTGGCTGATGGCCGGTGCCCTCATCGCCCAGGAGGCCCGCCTCTACCAGGAGGCGCAGGTCCGGCCGGGGATGATCTGGCAGCGGTGGACGGTCGTCGAGCGGCGCGAGGAGACCGCGGACACGGCCTCCTTCCTGCTCCGGCCCGCCGACGGCTCCGACGCCCCGCCGGCCCGGGCGGGCCAGTACGTCAGCGTGCGCGTCCTGCTGCCCGACGGCGTGCACCAGCTGCGCCAGTACAGCCTCTCCGGCGCGCCCGGCGGGCGGCTGCGCCGGATCACCGTCAAGCGGGTCCACGGCGAGGGCCCCGACGGCGAGGTCTCCGGTCTCCTGCACCGCACCGTGCGCCCCGGCGACGAGCTCACCCTGTCCGTGCCCGTCGGCGACGTCGTCCTCGACGACACGGACGCCCCGCTGGTGCTGGTCTCCGCCGGGATCGGCTGCACGCCGATGGTGGGCATGCTCGAACACCTCGCCGCCACCGGCTCCCGCCGCCCGGTCCTCGTCCTGCACGCGGACCGCTCCCCCGCCGACCACGCCCTGCGCGCCGACACCAACCGCCTCGTGGCCGGACTGCCCGACGCCCGCGCCGTGTTCTGGTACGAGCGGCCCTCGGCCGAGGAGCCGGAGGGGCGCACCGGGCTGATGGACCTCGACGGCCTCGACCTGCCCGGGAACGCCCACGTGTACCTGTGCGGCGCGCTGCCCTTCATGCGGGCGGCCCGCGACCGGCTGCTGCGCGCCGGAGTCCCGGCCCGGCACATCCGCTACGAGGTCTTCGGCCCCGACCTCTGGCTCGCCGACACCACGGCCTGACAGCGGCCGCGCAACCGCCGCCGCGGCAGGAACGCCCTCTGCCGCGGCGGCGGTGCGTCCCGCCTGCCGGTCAGCCCGACCGGGTCGCGGCCGCACCGGCCTCGGGGGCGGGCTCCGGCCCGGCACCGGGGAGCATGCGCCCGAAGGCGGACCGGACGTCGGCGGTCGTGCGGCCGGTCTCGTGGAGCGCCCGCGGGAGGTGGTGCGCCAGGGCCTCGACCAGTGCCCGGATGTGGTCACGGCCGACGTGCCGGGTGAGGGTGAAGCGCAGGCCGGACTTCTTGAGGGGGACGACCGGGAAGGACGACTGGTTCACGTAGAAGCCCTCGTCGAGCATCCGCCGCACCATGGCGTAGCTCACCTCGGGCTCGCCGAGACCGAGGTAGTAGACCGGTGTCCGCGGGTCGGAGACGACGGGCAGGCCGGCGGCGGCGAGGAGCCCGTTGCAGTACTCCCGGCGCTCCGCCAGCTCCGCCTGGAGCTCCCCGATCCGGGCGGAGAGGTGGATCCGCGCCGAGGCGATCGCCGCCCCGAGCATCGGGGGCGGCAGCGGGTGGGAGTACATCAGCGGTCCCCCGTTGATCCGGACCTTCTCGTACGCCTCCCCGGTGGGGAACACGGCGACTCCGCCGATGGTCCCGAAGCCCTTGGCGAGTGTCGTCACGAGCACCACCCGGCCGCCCAGGCGCCGGCCGAGCCGCTCG
This sequence comes from Kitasatospora sp. NPDC056181, assembly GCF_042266225.1. Lineage (NCBI taxonomy): Bacteria > Bacillati > Actinomycetota > Actinomycetes > Kitasatosporales > Streptomycetaceae > Kitasatospora > Kitasatospora sp. NPDC056181. Next base: position 18,241 of record NZ_JBHJUK010000080.1, on the reverse strand, counting down.
AAGACGTAACCCGCGCCGTGCCGCCCGTACCAGCTCATGCCGTGCGCGTCGTCGACGTAGAGGTGCAGCGCCGGGTACTCCTCCATCAGCCGGACGAGCTCCTCGACCGGCGCGACGTCGCCGAACATCGAGTACACGCCGTCGATCAGGTACCAGACCCGCTCGCCGGAGGCCTGCGACCGCCGGAGCCTGCGCCTGAGCGCGTCCAGGTCGCCGTGGCGCACCATCGCGAGCTCGACCCCCTGGTGCCGGACGAGCTGGGCGGCCGTCTGGACGCTGAAGTGGACCTGCTGGTCCAGCACGGCGTGGTCGCCCGCCCCGAGCAGCGCCGGCAGCACGGAGATGTGGCACAGCGACGTCGAGGAGTACACGAGCACGGGGTGGCCCTCGTACATCTCCCCCAACAGCTCTTCGAGTTCGAGGTTCAGGCCGGACGCCACGTACGACCGCGAGACCGAGAACTGCATGCCGAAGCGGGCGATCGCGTCGACGGCGCCGCGCTGGATCCGCTCGTCCTGTTCGAGGGCGAGGTAGCCGCAGGTGCCGAAGTTGAGCAGGTCCCGGCCCCCGATCCGCAGGAACGTGCCCGGCGGCTCGTCGAGCCCGGTCGTCAGATGACTGGTGCCCTGTCTCATCGCCTCGGCGATCAACCTCTCGGCGGTGTCGGCGGAACTCTGGTACGGCACGGCGGCCATGGCGGACCCCTTCGGACCATCAGTCGGTCGGACCATGGGATGAACGGCACGCGCCCATGGAGGTCACGCGGACACGGGGCGCGCGACGGGGGCGCGCGGAAGCACTTCGCGGGGCGCCCGGCAGTGCGAGGCGGGCCGCCGGGCCGGGCCCCGAGGAGACAACCCTCCGGAGGTCACGGTGGCTGACGGGGCTTTCAGCCCCCGGAGGGATCTTGGCCGGGGCCCCGGGTAAGGTAGGCGATCGTGGCGAGTCGTAAAACGTCGATCATGGAAGCAGCGGCGCGGGTGATCGCGCGGCGTGGGGTGCGCGGGCTGCGGGTGGAGGAGCTCGCCGCCGAGGCCGGCGTGTCCACCGCGTTGATCTACTACCACTTCAAGGACCGCACCGGGATCCTCCGGCAGACGCTGGAGTTCATCAACGACCGGGCCGAGCGCTACACGACCGAGCGCGCCGCCGACGCGCCGCCGCTGACGGCCCGCGAGGAGCTGGAGCAGACCCTGCTGCTGGAGCTCCAGGACACCGCCGAGGTGCGCGAGAACAGCACCGCCTGGGGCGAGCTGCGGGCGAGCGCGGTGTTCGACGGGACCCTGCGCGAGGACCTCGCACGGGCCACCCGGGTCTGGGTGCAGGAGGTCGCCGAGCTGCTCGGGGCGGTGCAGCCGATGTCCCCGGCGGTCGCCCTGGCCGGTGCGGCGGAGCGGCTGACCGCGCTGCTGGAGGGGCTGAGCACGCGCTGGCTCAGCGGCAGCCTGCCCCTGGCGCACGCCCGCGCGCTCATGGCCGAGGCGATCGACGCCGAGGTGGCCCGGCTCGGCTCCTGAGCCGGTCGGCAGGGTCCGGACCGGCGGACTCCGGCCGGTGGTTCGCATCCGCGGGGCCGGGCCCACGTGCATTCCGAGCCCGCCTGCACTCTGAGCCCGCCGAGGCCGGAGGACGTCACTCTCCGTATGACAGTCGTCGGACCTGCGTCATGCCACGCCCGCGAGTTTGACTGATTTTTCAGTCAGTGCGAGCCTGAAGCCGCAGGCCGGGTGCTGCCGCCGGGCCGCTCCCGTGGTGCGCCGTCGTGTGGCGGCGCGAAGAGTGGACCTGGTGGCCCGTGCACCCTCCCCCGCACCGCCGCACGATCTGGAGACCCTCATGACGCACCACCGCGATGACCGTTCCGCCGAGGCCTACCCCTGGGTGCCCGCGGACGACGCACCGCACGCCCGGACGTGGATGTCCTGGCCCTCCCGCCGGGGCGTGTGGGGGCTGCGCCTGGGCGGCGTCCAGGAGGACATCGCCCTGATCGCCCGGACCATCGCGGAGTTCGAGCCGGTGGTCATGTGCGCGCCCGACGACTGGACGGCGGGCAAGGCCCAGCCGTGGTGCGGTTCCGCGGTGGAGGTGATCACCGCCATCCCCACCGACGACCTGTGGATGCGCGACATCGCACCGGTGTTCCGCCGGGACGGCCACGGCGGCCTGGACGCCGTGATCCTCAACTTCAACGGCTGGGGCAACAAGCAGGTCCACCACGACGACGCCCTGGTCGCCGAGCGCCTCGCCACCCGCCGGGGCCTGCGCCACAGCTACGCGGACTTCGTCGGCGAGGGCGGCGCGATCGAGACCGACGGCGACGGCACGGTCATGGCCACCGAGAGCAGCCTGGTCAACAAGAACCGCAACCGGGGCATGAGCCGGGACGAGATCGAGGACGCCGTCCTGGAGGCCTACGGCGCGGACGAGATGATCTGGCTGCCGGGCATCAAGGGCCGAGACATCACCGACGACCACGTGGACGTCACCTCCCGGTTCATCCGCCCCGGTGTCGTGATGGTCCAGCTGCCGCCGGCCGACCGCAACGACGCCTGGGCGCGGGACGCCCGCGAGCAGTTCGCGATCCTCTCCGCCGCCACCGACGCCCGCGGCCGCCGCCTCCAGGTCATCCCCGTGCACGGGCCGGACACCGTCCGCTCCCGCAGCTCGAAGTTCGTCGACTCCTACCTCAACTTCCACGTCGTCAACGGCGGTGTCATCACCGCCCAGTTCGGCGACCGGTACAAGGACGCCGCCGCGAAGGAGGCGCTCGCCGCGGCGTTCCCCGGCCGCGAGGTGGTGCAGATCGACGTCGACCGCCTGATGGCCGGCGGCGGCGGCATTCACTGCTCGACCATGCACGAGCCGCTGCCGTAGCCGAGGCCGCCTCCACCGAACACCCCGTACCGAAGCCCCGACCCCCAGCCGGAGACCCCACATGCCCAACGCCCTGTCCCGCCGCACCCTGATGCGCTCCCTCGCCGGTGCCGGCGTCGGCGCCCTCACCCTCGGCCTCACCGCCTGCGATCCCACCGGCGCCGGCGACCTCGACGCCGTCCCGCCCTCGCAGCAGCCCGGCGGTACGGCCACGGGCGGCCCGGGCGCCCGCCGCTTCGGCGCCGAGTGGGAGAAGCACCTGCGCACGGTGATGTCCTGGCCCGCCTCCGAGAACGTCTGGGGCGACCAGCTCCCGGACGTCCGCCGGGACGTCGCGGGCCTGGCCCAGGCCATCGCGGCGCGCGAGCCGGTCGTCCTGATGGCCCGCCCGGAGCAGAAGGACGCCGCCCAGAAGGCCTGTGGCCCGGCGGTCGAGGTCGTACCCATCGCCGTCGACGACCTGTGGGCCCGGGACACCCTGCCGGTGTTCGTCGAGGAGGGCGGCAAGGTCAAGGGCGTCGACTTCAACTTCAACGGCTGGGGCGGCAAGCAGCAGCGCGGCAACGACTCCAAGGTCGCCCGCGCGGTGCTGGCGAAGTACGGCGTCGAGCGCATCGAGACCCGGCTCGTCGCCGAGGGCGGCTCCTTCGAGACCGACGGCGAGGGCACCCTGCTGGTGACCGAGAGCTCCGTCGTCAACGACAACCGCAACCCGGGCATGACCCGCGACCAGGTCGAGGCGGAGCTCAGGAAGGCCCTCGGCGTCACCAAGGTCGTCTGGCTGGCCGGCGTCAAGGGCAAGGACATCACCGACGCACACGTCGACTGCCTGGCCCGCTTCGTCGCCCCCGGCGTGGTCCTGCTCGACCAGGCCTTCCCCGGCACCCCGCCGGACGTCTGGTCCCGCGCCGCCGACCAGGCCCGCACCGCCCTGAAGAACGCCACCGACGCGCGCGGCAGGAAGCTGGAGGTCGTCGAGCTCCAGCAGCCCGACCCGGACAGGATCACCGGGCGCGGCGACGCCTTCGTCTCCTCGTACATGAACTTCTACATCGGCGCGAAGGGCGTCTACCTGCCGAAGTTCGGCGACGACCGGGCCGACGGCCGGGCCCAGCAGATCATGAAGCAGTACTTCCCCGGGCGGGAGATCGTCCCCGTGAAGATCGACGCGATCGCCGCCGGTGGTGGCGGCATCCACTGCGCGACCCACGACATCCCCGCCCTCGGCTGAGCGGCCCCCTTCCGGCGGGGCCGGGCCCGGTTCCGGGACCGGCCCCGGCCCCGCCGCGTCAGACGGCGGGCTGCTGCTGGGTGACGCAGTGGATCCCGCCGCCTCCCGCCCCGAGGTAGTCGATGTTGAGCTGCTCGACGGTGCGGCCGGGGAACAGCCGGGCGAGGGTGGCCCTGGCCGCGCTGTCGGCCCTGGTGTCGCCGAACTGGGCGGAGATCACCGCGTTGTTGCAGAGGTAGTAGTTGGCGTAGGAGCCGACGAAGTCGGGGGACGTGGAGCGGATCAGGTTGTAGTCGGGGCCCTGGATCTGACCGACCGTGAACGGCGTGCCCTGGGCGCTGGTGGCGGTCGAGAGCGCCCGGTACTGCTGGCGCTCGTCCTCGGCCCAGATGTCGGTGTCGCTCGCCAGGGGCTTCTGGACCACGGCCGCGCCGGCGCCGACGAAGCGGGAGGTGGCGTCCACGTGGTCGTCGGTGATGTCCTGGCCCGCGATGCCGGGGAACCAGATCACCGTGGAGGCGCCGAAGGCCGCGCACATCGCGGCCTCGATCTGGGCCTGGGACATGCCGGGGTTGCGGTTGGGGTTGATGATGCTGCTCCGGGTGGCCATCAGCGTGCCGGCGCCGTCGGTCTCGACGGCGCCGCCCTCGGCGACCAGCCCGGCCCGGGTGAACGGCACGCCCAGGTAGGCGGCGACGCGCTGGGCGACCAGGGCGTCGTTGCCGTGCGGGTTCTGGTGGTTGCCCCAGCCGTTGAAGCCGAGGCCGACGGTGTCGAGACCGCCCGTGCCGTCGGTGCGGAACACGGGCCCGGTGTCGCGCATCCAGCAGTCGTCGACCGGGATGTCCCCGATGACGGTGACGCGTGAGCCGCACATCGACCGCGCCTTCGCGACACCGGCGGGATTGGCGCACATGGTCACCGGCTCGTACTTCGCGATGGTCTTCGCGATGAGGGCGATGTTCGACTGGACACCGCTGAGCTTGCCCCGCCAGATGGTGCTGCTGTCCGGCCAGGCCATCCAGGTGCGGGTGTGCGGGACGGTGTCCAGCGGCACGCGGTAGCCCGCGGCGCCGACGGTGGCCGGCCCGCCCGCGGTGGTACGGCGTTCCCCGGCGGCCAGCGCCTGCCCGCCGGTCGCCGCGGTCAGCGCGGTGCCGGCGACGGCGAGCCCGGCGGCCGTCAGGAACCGGCGTCGGCCGACCTGCCCGTCGGCCGACGTCTGAAGTCTGGAGCGGTCGTCCATCACTGCCTCCATGTCAAAGTCCGCTGCTCCTGCAGCAGTTGACCGAAAAGGTAAAACTGGCCAAGCGCTTGGTCAATACTTTTCGCAGGCATCGGCCCGGACGGTTCGGCGTTCGCCGGGTCCGGGCGTCCGCCGGGAACCGCAGGCGGCATCACCGGCCCTGCCCGGCCCCGGCAGTCGTTACAGTGACGGCCATGGCGACACAGGCGACAGGCACAGATCGGGGAACGGCCTCCGGACCGGGCGGCGCCGGCCGGACGCGCGCGTCCGCCAAGGGCGAGCTGACCCGGGCCCGGCTGATCGCGGCGGCCCGCACCCTGCTCGCGGGCGACGGCGCGGGGCGGTTCACCACCCGCAACGTGGCGGCGCTGAGCGGGGTCTCGCACGGGATGTGCCACTACCACTTCGCGGACCGCACCGAGCTGATCGTGGCCGTGGTGGCGGACATCCGGCCCGAGTGGATCGCCCCGCTGGAGGAGGCGGTCACCGGCCCGGGCGACTTCGCCGAGCGGGCGGAACGGGTGCTGGCGCTGCTCACCCGGCCCGAGAGCCCCGACCTGGCGCGCCTGCACGCGGCCCTGCACTGGCTCGCCCTCAACGACGAGCGGGTCCGGGCCGGCCTGGAGGCGGAGTACGGGCGGTGGCGGTCCTGCTTCGTGCGCCTGTTCCGGGCCCTGGCGGACGAGCGCGGCAGCGGCGCCGACCCGGTCCCCCTCGGCGAGGCCTTCGCCGCCGCCGTGGACGGGATCGCCGCCATCGGGTCGCTGGACGGGACGGTGGACGCCGCGCGGGTGCTGCGGACGCTGATGGACTCGCTGGCGTCCACCGTGTGACCGGCCGGGACCTCAGGGCGTGGCGCCGGGCGCGACGGGCTGCTGCTGGGTGGCGCAGTGGATGCCCCCTCCCCCGCCGGCGATGTGGAAGATCTCGACCTGCGTCACCTTCCGCCCGGGGTGCAGGTCGCCGATGATGCCGGCCGCGCGGTCGTCGGCGGCCCGGTCGCCGAAGCGCGGCACGATGACGCCCCCGTTGCAGACGTAGTAGTTGAGGTAGGTGGCGAGGAAGTCCTTTCCCGCGCCCTCGATGAGGGCGGTGTCCGGCTCGGGGAGTTCGACGACCTTCAGCCTCCGGCCGTTCGCGTCGGTCTCGCTCCCGAGCACCTGCAACGCCTGGTCGGAGGCGGTGGTCCAGACGTCCGGCGGGGTGTCGGGGCCGGGCCGGTGGAGGACGACGGTGCCCGGTTCGGCGAAGCGGGCGAGGGCGTCGATGTGGCAGTCGGTGATGTCCTGCCCGGCGACCCCCTTGATCCAGAGGACCTTCCGCACGCCGAGCAGCTCCTTGAGGGCCGCCTCGATCCCGTCGCGGGACTTGCCGGGGTTGCGGTTGTCGTTGACCCAGGAACTCTCGGTGGCCATGAGCGTGCCCTCGCCGTCCACCTCGATGCCGCCGCCCTCCCCGGTGACGGGAGCCTGGATCCGCGGGATGCCGTAGTGGCCGAGGAGGGTGCGGGCGACCAGGCTGTCCTCGGCGTGGGTCTGCTTGTTGCCCCAGCCGTTGAAGTTCAGGTCGACCCCGGCGAGCCCCTGCGGGCCGGTGACGAAGGTCGGGCCGGTGTCCCGCGCCCACAGGTCGTCGACGGCCAGGTCGAGCACCTCGACCGAGGAGCCGCAGGCCTGCCGGGCCTGGCCGGCCTGGTCGGGGCGGGCCATCAGCACCACCGGCTCGAACCCGGCGACGGCCCGGGCCAGCCCCGCGATGTCCTGGCGGACACCGGGGAGCTGGTCCCCCCAGACCTCCTCCAGCGCCGGCCAGGCCATGAAGGTGCGGGTGTGCGGCCCCGACTCGGCCGGCATGGCCCACGCAGCCGCCGCCGGGCCGTCCGACGGGGCCGTGGCCGTACCGCTCGGACCGGCCGGCTCCGCGTCCCCGCCGTCGGAGGAGCAGCCGGTCAGGGCCAGTGCGGCGAGCGCGGCTCCCGAACGCAGGAGCGTGCGGCGGGGCGGCCTGGGTTGCGCCATGGGGCCTCGATCCGGTGGGTGTCGGGGTACGGCTCCGCACGCTAGCCAAGGAGCGGCCGGGAACCGGCCCGGCAGGCGCCCGCCATCGGGGTGAATCCGGCCGTACCCGCCGCCCCGGTCCCGGCAGGCACCCGGCGGGCCGGTGCCGGGACCGGGCCACCGCGGGCTACAGCGCGCGGCGCGCGGCGGCGATCCGGTCGGGATCCCAGCCGGGCCGCGGGACGGACTCCAGCAGGAGCCGGGTGTAGGGGTGCTGCGGGTCGTCCAGGACCCTGGCGGTGGGGCCGGACTCGACGATCCGCCCGTGGCGCATGACGACGACGTCGTCGGTGACGCAGCGGACGACGCCGAGGTCGTGGGTGATGAACAGGTAGGCGATGCCGGTCTGTTCGCGGATGTCGGCGAGCAGGTTGAGAACCTGGGCCTGGACGGAGACGTCCAGGGCCGCCACCGCCTCGTCCAGGACCATGACGGCCGGCTCGACGGCCAGGGCCCGCGCGATGGCGACGCGTTGGCGCTGGCCGCCGGAGAGCTGCCGCGGCAGTGCGTCCGCGGCCCTGGTGCCGAGACCGACCTGGTCGAGGAGCTCCCTGATCCGGGCGTCGTGGTCGGCAGCGGGGAAGTGCAGGCGCAGCGTCTCCCGCAGGGCGGCCTCGACGCTGGTGCGCGGGTCCAGCGAGAGGTACGGGTCCTGGAAGACCATCTGGACCTCGCGGGCGCGGGCCAGCCGCTCGGCCCTCCCTCGCGCCCGGCCGGTGCGGGCCCGGCCCAGGACGCCGACCCGGCCCTCGTCGGCCTGTTCGAGGCCGACGATGATCCGGGCAGTGGTGGTCTTGCCGGAGCCGGACTCGCCGACGATGCCCAGGGATCCGCCCGCGGCGAGGCCGAAGGAGACGTCGTCCACCGCGCGCACGGTGCCGAAGCTGCGGCGCAGGCCGGTCACCTCCAGGACCTCGCCCTCGGCCCGGCCGGTGGAGCCGGTCACGGAGGTGCTCTCACGCATCGGCGGTGCTCCCTTCGAGGAGGTCGCTGTGGTGGCAGGCGGCCCGGTGCCCGGGGTGTCCGGGTGCCGGGCGCGTCCCGGGGGCCTCCTCGCGGCAGAGAGCGGTGGCGAGCGGGCAGCGGGCGGCGAACGCGCAACCGGTCAACTCCTGCCGCAGGTCCGGTGGCTGGCCGTCGATGGCGGCCAACCGCCCGGGCCTGGAGTCCAGCCGGGGGGTGGCGGCGAGGAGTGCGGCGGTGTAGGGGTGGCGGGGGCGGTCGAAGAGGGCGCCGGCGGGGCCGCTCTCGACGATGCGCCCGGCGTACATGACGTGGACGCGGTCGCTGACGGCGGCGGCGAGCCCGAGGTCGTGGGTGACGAACAGCAGGCCGGTGCCGAAGCGTCGGCGCAGCCGGGCGAGGAGCGCGATGACCTCCGCCTGGCTGGTGACGTCGAGCGCGGTGGTGGGCTCGTCGGCGAGCAGCAGGACCGGGTCGCCCATCAGGGCGCCGGCGATCATGACGCGCTGGAGCATGCCGCCGGACAGCTGGCCGGGGTACCGGCGCAGCAGTTCCGGGCCGAGGCCGACGGCGTCGAGGAGTTCGGCCGCGCGCCGCCCGGCGTCGGCCGCGCTCATGGCCCCGGTGAGGCGGACGCCCTCGGTGAGGAAGTCGCCGACGCGGCGCAGCGGGTTGATCGCCGCCCGGGGGTCCTGGAAGATCATGGCGGCCCGGCCGGTGCGCAGGGTGCGCAGGCGGCCGGGGTCCATCGTCAGGACGTCCTGGCCGTCGACCAGTACGCGGCCCTCGGCGGTGGCGCCGGGCGGCAGCAGGCCGAGGGCGCTGCGGGAGGTGAGGGTCTTGCCGGAGCCGGACTCGCCGACCAGGGCGACGGTCTCGCCCGGGGCGACGGTGAGGTCGACGCCGTCGAGGACGGGGCGGGCGGTGCCGGGCAGGCGGAGCCGGAGGTTCTGGATGTCGAGAGCGTTCACGCGGCCCTCCGGGCGAAGCGGTCGGCCCAGCGTTCGCCGACGACGTTGAAGGCGACGACGGTCAGCACGATGAGCACGCAGGGAAGGACCGCGGACAGCGGGTAGCCGTGCTGGATCGCGGTCTGGCCGTCGAAGACCATCCGGCCCCAGTCGGGGGTGAGGACGGGGACGCCGAGTCCGAGGAAGGAGAGACCGGCCAGGTCCATGAGGGCGTATCCGAAGTTGATGGTGGACTGGGCGAGGACGATCGGGGCGATGTTGGGCAGGACGTGCCGCAGGCAGATCTGCAGGGCGGAGTGGCCCTGGACCTTGTAGGCGCTGATGTAGGGCCGCTCGCGTTCGGCGAGCACCAGGGAGCGGGTCAGGCGCGAGACGTAGGGCAGGTAGGCGATCGCGAGGGCGATGACGGGGGCGAGCAGGCCCTCCCCGTACACCGAGACGATCAGGATGGCGAGCAGCATGCCGGGGAAGGCGAAGACCAGCTCGGTGCTGCGGGACAGCACGGAGTCGAGCCAGCCGCCGCGCCAGCCGGCGGCGACCCCGACGAGGACGCCCGCGACGGTGGAGAAGGCGACCACGCCGAGCGGGCCGAGCAGGGAGGTGCGGGCGCCGAGCAGGAGCCGGGAGAGGGTGTCGCGGCCGGCTGCGTCGGCTCCCAGCAGGTGGTCGGCGGACGGCCCGGCGAGGGCGCCCGAGAGGTCGACGTCGTTCGGGTCGTACGGCGCCAGCCAGGGGGCGAGCAGCGCCGCCGCCACGACCAGGGCGACGAGGCCGAGGCAGGCGAGCTGGAGCGGGGCGCGGGAGGCCGTGACCTTGGCGAGGCCGCGTCGGCGGGTGAGGGCGACACTCATGCGCCGGCCCCCCTCGCGCCGAGGGCGACCCGGGGATCGACCAGCGGGTGGAGCAGGTCGACGATCAGGTTCACGGTCATGAACAGGGCGACGATCATCAGGGAGATGGCCTGGACGGTCGGGAAGTCCTTGGTGGTGGTGGACAGTTCGAGGAGCTGCCCGATGCCGCCGATGCTGAAGGCGGACTCCACCAGGATGGTGCAGACCAGCAGGGTGGAGACGATCAGACCGCCGGTGGTCAGCACGGTGCCCAGCGAGTTGCGGAACACGTGGCGCCGGATCACGTCGCGTTCGGGTACGCCGCGGCTGCGGGCGACGGCGACGTGCTCGCCGTCCAGGGCCTCCAGCATCGCGGAGCGGGTGACCCTGGAGAGCATGCCGATGAGGTACAGCGCGAGGGCGATCGCCGGCAGGGTCAGGTGCCAGAGGAGGTCGCCCGGGCCGTCGCCGGTGCCGCTGGTCGGGAACCAGCCCAGCTTGACCGCGAACAGGCCCTGGAGCAGGACCGCGGCGACGAAGGAGGGCGTGCCGACCGCGAGCGTGGTGGAGACCAGGATCGCGGAGTCGGTCGCGCCGCCGCGCACCGCGCCGATCCAGCCGAGCAGCAGGCCGACCACGACCACCACGACCAGGGCCATCGCCACCAGGGTCAGGGTGGCGGGGAGCCGGTCGGCGAGCAGTTTCGACACGTCGGTGCGGTAGGTGATGGAGCGTCCGAAGTCGCCCTGCAGGACCTGTCCGAGCCAGCGGAGGTAGCGGACGAGGAAGGGGTCGTCGAGGTGGTACTGGTCGTTGATCGCCTGCAGGGCGGCCGGCGAGGCCGAGCGGCCCGACAGGAGGAAGCTCGCCGGGTTGCCCGGCGCCAGGTACATCGCGCCGAAGACCACGAAGGAGGCGCCCAGCAGGGTGACGGCCATCTCGGCCAGCCGCCGGGCGGCGAATCTGAGAAAGCTCATCGGGCCGCCCCGACGTCGGCGGCCCACGGGTAGTAGAGGTAGGAGATGGTGGTCGGGGCGCCGGTGATCCGCTTGTTCAGGAAGAGGGCGGTGGGCCACTCGGCGACCGGGATCCACAACAGCTGTTCGGAGGCGGTCTGCTGGAGCCTGGCCTCGACGGCGGCGCGCTTGGCGGGGTCGTACTCGGCGACGGCCTGGTCGACCAGGTCGTCGTAGGCCTTGTCGCTGTGGCCGGCGAAGTTCTGGTACGCGCCCGTCCTGAAGTTGGCGAGCAGGTCGAGCGGGTCGGTGACGGAGTCGTAGTACGTCTCCGGGAACATGTCCAGGCCTTCGCGGGCCTTGGGGTCGGTGAACAGGGCGGTGAAGGCGTTCGGCGCGATCGTCCTCAGCTGGACGTCCAGGCCGATCCGGGCTCCCGCGGCCTGGACGGCGGTGGCGAGCAGGGAGACGTCCTGGCCGATGGTGCTGGTGGCGATGGTCAGCGTCCTGCCGCCGGCGCCGGCCTCCTTGACGAGTTCCCTGGCCCGGTCGATGTCCTGCGCGGTGGGCGTGAGGTGCTCGAAGGCCGCCTTCCGGACGTCGTCGGGGGCCCCGGCCCAGGCGGCCCTGGTGGTGAGGGAGCCGGTGACGGTGCCGGCCCCGGCGAGGCCGGTGCGGACGAAGCCGGAGCGGTCTAGGGCCAGGGAGAGGGCCTGGCGGACGCGGAGGTCGCCGAGCGGGCCCTGCGTGCTGGTGACGTTGACGTTCACGGTGCTGAGGCCCTCGCCGAAGTACAGCGTGCCCACGCCGCTCTTGCGCAGCCGGTCGTAGCTCTCGGTGGGGATCAGGTAGCCGCCGTCGACCTCGCCGCTGAGCATCGAGTTGGTGCGCGCGGAGGGGTCCGTGAGGAAGCGGAACACGGCCTTCCCGGCCTTGGCCTTGGTGCCCCAGTAGTCGTCGAAGCGCTGGAGTTCGATGGACTGGCCCTTGGCCCAGCTGCCGAGCTTGAAGGGGCCGGTGCAGTCGAGGCCGCCGCTGGTGCCGTAGTCCTTGCCGGCGGCCTCCACCCCGGCCCTGGCGGCGACGACCCCGGCGGCGGTGGCCATGTACTGCGGGAACTGGGAGTCGGACTGCTTGAGTTTGACGGTGACCTGGAGCGGGCCGGACCTGGTGACGGACTCGACGTTCTGGAACACCTGGGCCCAGGCCGCCGCGTTGTCCGGGTTCATCTGCCGGCCGAGGCTGTAGACGACGTCGTCGGCGGTCATCACCGTGCCGTCGTGGAAGTGCACGCCGGAGCGCAGGTCGTAGACCCAGGTGGTGGGGTCGGGGTTGGACGCCTTCTCCGCCAGCCCGGGGGCCAGGGTGAGCTGGGGCGTCCAGCGCATCAGGCTCTCGCAGACGTTGGCGAGGACGGTGTTCTGCGGGTAGTCGAAGGCCTGGGTGTAGTCGAGGGTGGGCGGCTCGGCGTAGGTGGCCCAGGTGAACGAGTCGATCGGGCCCGCGGCCGGCGGGGTGGAGGCGGACAGCTGGATGCCGGCCTGGCCGGTCCCGTCGGTGCGGGGCGGGCCGGCGCAGGCGGTGACCAGGGCCGTGGCGCTGAGCAGGGCGGTGACGAGGGCGGGGCGAAACCGCCTCGGGGAGCGTCCGGCGGGAGCGGGGTGTCCGGCGGGAGCGGTGCGTCTGGCGGGGGCGGGGCGTCTGGCGGGGGCGGTGGGGGCCATGAGGGTCGTCCTCCGTTCGCTGGCGGTCGGTCAGGCGCGGGCGGCCGGGATCTGCTGGGTGATGCAGTGGACGCCGCCGCCGCCGTGGGCGATCACCCGGGCGCGGACGCCGACGACCTTGCGGTCGGGGAACGCGGCGGCGATCACGGCCAGCGCCCCCTCGTCCTCGGGGTGGTCGGCGACCGGGACGACGACGCCGCCGTTGGCGACGTAGAAGTTCAGGTAGCCGACCTCGACCTCGTGGCCGTCCACCTCGACGAAGGCGGCCTGCGGTACGTCGACGATCTCGAAGGGCCGGCCCTGGGCGTCCGTGCTGTGCTCCAGCACGGCGCGGTTGGCCCGCATCCGGACGTGGTCCGGGTGCCCGGGATCGGCCGGCAGCTGCACGACGACCTTGCCGGGCGCCGCGAAGGCGCAGACGCCGTCCACGTGCCCGTCGGTCTCGGTGTCCAGCGCGCCGCCGTAGGGGAGCCAGATCACCTTGGTGACGCCGAGGCGCGCCTTCAGCTCGTCCTCGATCTCCTGCCGGGTCATCCCGGGGTTGCGGTTGGGGTGGAGCAGGCACTGCTCGGTGGTGATGAGCGTGCCCTGGCCGTCCACGGTGATCGCCCCGCCTTCGAGGATCATCTCGGAGCGGACCGCCGGGACGGCGAGGTGCTCCAGCAGCAGGCCGCTGATCCGGTCGTCGGCGTCCCAGGGGTGGTGCTTGCGGCCCCACGCGTTGAAGCGGAAGTCCACGCCGGCGCGGCGGCCGTCCTCGTCGAGGACGAAGAGCGGCGCGCTGTCGCGGAACCACGAGTCGTCGATCGGCAGCTCCACCACGGTGATGCCGTCGCCGCACAGGGAGCGCGCCTCGTCGCCGTGGCCGGGCGGCGCCACCATGGTGACCGGCTCGAACTCCGCGATGGCGCGGGCGACCGCGGCGTACTCGCGCTTGACCTCGTCCAGGGTGTCGCCCCAGAGGTCCGGCCGCACGGGCCAGGCCATCAGGCAGCCCTCGTGCTGGGTCCACTCGGCGGGCATGCGGAACGTCATGGGAAACCTCTTCCGGTCTGGTGTGGTCTGGCATGGTGTGGTCTGGCCTGGTGGCCGGCGGGACGGGCGCGCTCCGTGCGACGGGCGCGCCCGTCCGGGCGGCGGGGAGGGTGGTGGGAGCGGGAGATCCCGGCGGCCCGCCTCCGTGGGGTTTCGGACGGGCCGCCAGGAGGTCAGACGGCCGGCGGAACGACCGGCTGGGACTGGGTGGCGCAGTGGATGCCGCCGCCGCCCGAGGCGATGTTGTCGATGTTGACCTGGACGATGTCGCGGTCGGGGAACTCGGCCTGGAGGATCGCGTAGGCCGTGGCGTCGGCGGAGGCGTCGCCGAACTGGGGGACGAGCACGGCCCCGTTGGCGGTGTAGAAGTTGGTGTAGCTGGACAGGAAGTCCTTGCCGCGGCCACGGATCCGCGTGCGGTCCGGACCGGGGAGCTCCACGATCGTCAGGGACCGCCCGCGGGCGTCGGTGGCGTTGCGCAGGGCCTGCTTGGCCTGCTCGTAGACGTCGACCCAGATCTTGGCCGTGCCGGGGCCGGGCTTGTCGAGGATGACCCGGCCGGGTGCGGTGAAGCGGGCCAGGCAGTCGACGTGGTAGTCCGTGATGTCCTGGCCGGCCAGTCCGGCGAGCCAGATCACCTTGTCCATGCCCAGCGACGTCCGCAGGGCCTGCTCGACCTGGTCCTGGGACATGCCGGGGTTGCGGTTGGGGTTCACCAGCGAGCTGACGGTGGCCAGCAGGGTGCCCTGGCCGTCCGTCTCCAGGGCGCCGCCCTCACCGACGAAGGGGGCCTGGACGCGGTCGACCCGGTACTCGGCGAGGAGGGTGGCTGCGGCCGCGGCGTCCTCGTCGAAGCGCTGGTAGTACGGGGTTCCGGTCTTGCCCCAGCCGTTGAAGTTGGTGTCGACGCCCGCGACGGTGCCCGGGGCGACCACGAAGGTCGGGCCGAAGTCGCGGATCCACAGGTCGTCGTTGGCGATCTCGACGACGGTGATGGGGTGGTAGGCGCCCCGGCCGAGGTAGTACCGGGCGTCGGCGGCCTGGGACGGCCGGGCGAGCACGACGACCGGCTCGTACCGGGATATCTCGTACGCGACCCGCGCGATGTCGTCGCGGACCGCCGAGAGCTGGGTGCTCCAGATCGACGACAGCGCGGGCCAGGCCATGAAGGTCCGTACGTGCCGGTCGCTCTCGGCCGGCATCCGCAGCCGCGGTACGGCCGCCGTCGAGGAGCCCGCCGGGGCCGGTGCGGAGGCGGTCGCGGCCCGGGCGGCGGCCGGGAGGACCGATCCGAGGGCGACCAGCGGCAGGGCGGCCGCACCGAACCGGAGCAGGCCGCGACGCGAGGGGGTGGGGGTGGTGTTCATGAATCGCTCCCCGGAAGAGGTGGGAGGAAGTGGGGTGCCCGCATCCTTCACCGTACTGAATTTTCAGTCAAGCCCTGGAGGCGCCCAAGGACGCCCCACCCCCGGCCCGGCACCGGCTGTACCCGTCCAGGCCTGCATACGGACGGTGTGCCCTGGGGCGTGCCAGCGCCCACCAGGCAGGATGCGGGAACAGGTCGGCGGAGGCGCGCTGAAATTGTGATCAGGATCTGGTGCTGACCGGGCCGCGAACCGGGTAGGGTTGGCGACCATGCCAGACCGTCGGACAGGGATTCTCAAGGCCGCCACCCGGGTGATCGCCCGGCGCGGCGTACGCGGGCTACGGGTCAGCGAGCTGGCGGCCGAAGCCGGCGTCTCCACCTCGCTCATCTACTACCACTTCACCGACCGGGCGGGCATCCTGCGGGAGACCCTGGAGTTCATCAGCAACCGCGCGGACCGCTACACGGCCCAGGAGCAACCCGCCCCGGCCCGCGTCGCGGACCCCCGCGCCGACCTGGAGCAGGTCCTGCTCCTGGAGCTCCAGGACACCACCGAGGTACGGGAGAACAGCACCGCCTGGGGCGAGTTGAGGGCGACCGCCGTCTTCGAGCCGGACCTGCGCGAGGAGCTGGCGAGGACCACCCACACCTGGGTGCACGACGTCGCCGAACTGCTCGCCCGCGCCAACCCCACCGGCACCGCCCCGGCACACGCCGCGGCGGCGGAGCGGCTCACCGCCCTCGTCGAGGGCCTCAGCGTGCGCTGGCTGAGCGGCTCCCTGCCGGTCGGGCACGCGCGCAGCCTGCTCAGCGGCGCGATCGAGACGGAGCTGGAACGCTGCCGGCCGGCGGCCGAGCCGGCCCACGGCACCCGGCCGACCAGCGGGGCCGGATTCGGCCGGGACTGAAAAACCATCTAAACTCCGCGGGACCGGTCGTGCCCGTGCACTCGTGCGCCCGTGCCGGCCCGTCGCCCGCGACGTTCGTGCTGCTCGTGCTGCTCGTGCCACTCGTGCCGCCCGTGCTGCTCGTGCACTCGCGCCGAACCCGCCGAAGCCCACCGAGGCCCGCTGGTACCGCCGGTCCCGCTGGTCCCGCCGGACCTCGTACGGCCGAAGCCGGGTGTACCCGGGCGTGCCCGGTCCCGTGTCCCACCCCGTCCGCCGAGAGAGGCAGTCCGCATGTCCGCTGACCGATCCCCCCTCACCCTGCTACCGGTCTTCCAGGAGCTCACCGCGGACGACCCGCGCGAGGTCGGCGACTACCGGCTGTACGCACGGCTCGGCGCCGGCGGCATGGGCCGGGTGTACCTCTCGTACACCCCGGGCGGCCGGCCGGTGGCCCTCAAGGTGGTGCGGCCCGAGCTGGCCGGGGACCCGGAATTCCGGGCCCGTTTCGCCCAGGAGGTGGCCAGTGCCCGGCGGATCCACGGGCTGTTCACGGCGCAGCTCGTCGACGCGGGCGTGGAGGCCGCCACGCCGTGGCTGGCCACCACCTACGTACCGGGCCCCTCCCTCCTGCAGGTGGTGCAACGGTTCGGCCCGCTGCCGGAACGGACGGTCCTGCTGCTGATCGCCGGCATCGCCGAGGCCCTCCAGGCGATCCACTCCACCGGGGTGGTCCACCGCGACCTCAAGCCCGGCAACGTGCTCATCGCCGCCGACGGCCCCCGGGTCATCGACTTCGGCATCGCCCGCGCGGCCGACGCCAGCGCGCTCACCGGCACCGGGCTGCGCATCGGCTCGCCCGCCTACATGGCTCCCGAGCAGGCCACCGGCCGGGCCGCGACGCCCGCCACCGACGTCTACGCCCTCGGCGCCCTCGCCGTCCACGTCGCCGGCGGCACCCCGCCCTTCGGGGACGGACCGGACCCCGCCACCCTCTACCGCGCCGTCCACGAGGACCCCGACCTCAGCCGGGTTCCGGCGGGCCTGCGCGACCTGCTCCTGCGCTGCCTCGCCAAGCAGCCCGAGCACCGCCCGACCACCGCCGAGGTGATCGCCGCCGCCCGAAACCACCCGGCGGTGGGCGGCCACCTCAGGTTCGGCGAGGACTGGCTCCCCCACCCGCTCACCAGCCAGATCACCCGCCACGCCGACCTCCCGCAGGTGCCCGCCGCCGCTCCCGCGGACGCCGCGACCGTCGTGGCCGCGGCCGGTGCCGGCTGGGACTCGGCCGCGACGGTCCTGGCCCCGTCCCCCACGGCCGCACCCGCGTCCCCGTTCCCGCCGACACCCACCGTCGTCGCGCCCGCCACCGACCTGACGTCCCCGCCCGGGGCCGCCGGCGCGGCGGCGTCCGTACAGCCCGCCGCGCCGCGCCGGGAGGAGCGGGCGCGGGAGCGCCGCAGACGCGCCCTCGGGCGGACGGCACTGACCGCCACCGTCGCCCTGCTCGTCGGCGCCGCCGGGATGGTGCTCCTGCTCGACGACCCGGACGGCGTGGAGGCGGCCGCCGACGACCCGGTCTCCAGCGCTCCCGCGTCCGCCGCACCCACCGCCACGCCGGCGCCCGGCGCCCCCGCGACCTCCACCGCACCGACGCCCGGCGCCCAGCCCTCCACCCCGCCCGCCGCCCCGGACGCCGGTTACAGCGCGGCCTACCGCGGTGCCGAGCTCACCTCGGCGGACTCCGGCTACGAGTTCGACCTGGCCTCGGGCACGGTGGTCCCGGCCGACAGCGCGACCTGGTACGTGAGCCGCAACGAGAGCGAGTTCCTCGTCCCGGAGAACGCCGCCGCCTACATCGGCCAGGGCGCCGGCCTCGGCCTCCCCGAGTGCCTCAAGGGCCTCGCCGGGCGCCCCGCCGCGCGGGTCCCGTTCAGCGCCGTCGAGCGCGGCGCCTTCTGCCTCCGCTCCCCGGACGGCCGGAACGTCGCCGTCGTCCGGGTGCTCTCGACCGCCGACGCGGACCGGCCGGTCCGGGTCTCCGTGGACCACTACCGCCGCAACGGCTGAACCGGCCGCGGGCCTGGCCCTGGCCCGGGCC
>NZ_JBHJUK010000079.1:0-39817 GCF_042266225.1 Kitasatospora sp. NPDC056181 | reverse complement strand
ACGGCGGCGGCATCCACTGCATCACCCAGCAGCAGCCGAAGGCCTGACGTTCTACCTGGTCACAGCCCCTGAACTGCGACGATGGCAAATCGGACATGGCTGATCCTGGCAGTAGCTAGCGGAAACTCGCGGTAACTCTGCAAGATCGTCTCCCGCCTTCTCCCAGTGGATCATGATTGGTGTCGGAGCCGGGTCGTTGGTGCACTTGGGGGCGCCCTGTTCGACCCGGCTCCGGCAGCCCGTGGCAGCGGTTCACGTCTCCACTGCCGCGCTCCACCCCCCGAGAGAGTGGAAGCCCGAAATGATGGGCGCCAGGCCGCACGCCTGGCGCCCATCGTCATGCTTGCCCTAACCCCAGACGGAGTCCGCCAGGGTGGCCGTCGGCGACGGGGTGATGGTCGGAGTGGGCGTCGGGGCGATGACGCCCCAGACGGAGTCGGCGACCGGCCCGGCGGAGGCCGGCTCAGACAGGGCTGCGGTGATGAGTCCGGCGGCCATCATGGCGCCGACCAGCGCGGCCGCGGCGGTACGGCGGGTGATGCGAGCGGGCATGCGGCACCCTTCCAGTGTGGGTTTGGTGAAGTGGAGTGGGGCGTTCCCTCGTGATCTAGCGTCCTCTCCGTTCGAAGTCGAATCAAGTGTTTCGGCGAGTACGCTGGAGACGTTGCGCATATGCGCAGATCTGATGGCACTTCATATGGGGCAATTCGGTGGAATCGGATATCTCGTCAGCTCGGCCCTTGCTTAAAGCCGCAACGCGGCGCCACTACCTGAAGTTGCTTGCAGGTAAAGAGACCGCCCGAACGTGCTCTGAGCGGGACGAGCTGGAACGCGCCGGCCTTGTCGTGCCCGACCCGGAGCGACCCGGGCACGTCCGGGCGGTCGACGCCGACGCCGTGGCCCGGACTCGCCAGGCCGACCTGATCCGATCCGCATCCAGCCTGCTCGCCGAGGCCCAGGCGATGCCGCAGCACCTCGCCGACCTGGCGTCCGCCTACCGTGCGGCGACGGCCAGTCAGAATGTTGGCGGCATCGAGATCCTGACCGGCCTGCGGGCCATCAACGAGCGGCTTGAGACCCTCGTCAACAGCTGCACCCAGGAACTCATCACCGCCCAGCCGACCGGGCCGCGCCCGGCCGAGCTGCTCGCGCTGTCGTACCAGCGCGACCTCGGCGTCCTGCAGCGCGGGGCGCGGATGCGCACCATCTACCTGCCGTCCGTGCGCTCCGACGCGCCGACCTCGCGCTGGGCGCTCACGATGGCCGAGCAGGGCGCCGAGATCCGCACCGGCCGCACCTTCGGCCGCATGATCATCGTGGACAGGCGGGCTGCCGTACTGCCCATCCTCGACCCATGGAGCCTGGAGGCGACCGCGCCCGACCAGGCGGCCGTGATCACGTCCGAACTGGCCGTCGGCCTGGCCGTCGCCAGCTTCGAACGCGACTGGGCCCACTCCGAGCCTTGGGACGGAACCCCCGAAGCCGAGCTGAAGCCGATCCATGTGGAGATACTGCGCTGCCTCGCTCAGGGCCTGGAGCAGGATGAAGTGGCTCAGCAGCTGGGGATGTCGAAGCGCACCGTTCAGGGCAAGGTTGCCGACCTGCGGGCGGCGACCGGATGCCGGACCCAGTCCCAGCTCTTGTACTGGTGGGCGAAGCGCGAGCTCCAGCGCTAGCGGATGACGGCGGTGTAGCGGCGGCCGGCCGCGATGAAGGTGAGCTGGAAGCGGCCGTCTCGCTGGATGAAGTCGAGGACTCTGTCGGGTCCGCCCTCGGCGGCGATGAGCCAGAGGAAGGCGTCGGCTCGGTCGCGTCGGATGGGGGTCGATCGGATCACTTGCGCGAGCGCGTCGATGGCGCCCTGGAGCGTCGTGTGTTCGCTGGCCTCGACAAGGCCGGGGACGGTCAGGGTGTAGGTGGTGCTCAGCAGGGCGTGCTCCCGGTTCAGGTCCCCCCGGGTGGCGACAGGCATAATATCGAACAACTCTTCGTATAGTGGCGTCGTATCGGTACAGACTTTTGATCACGGTCTCGACAGCGTCGAGGGGTGCCGCCTCGTACCACCCCCACCGACCATCAGCAGGCCGTCCGCCGCGATGTCGGCGCCCGACTCTTCTCCCTCCGCCTGCAGGCGGGCCTCAGCCAGGAGGAGCTTGGCGAGCACGCCGGCATGGACCGGCGGACCGTCGGCCGGATCGAAGCGGCCGCGGTCTCCGCGACCCTGGACCAGCTCAGCGCGCTCGCGCGCGCTCTTGGGGTGCCGCCCTGGCGGCTCCTGCGCGACGAGTAGGCCCGGGCCGGCGCGGGGTCAGTACACCGGCCCGGGAGATCAGCCGGCGTGCCTCCGGGAGCGGGCCTTGGGCCGCTGCACGGGGCAGTCGTCGTGCTCGACCAGGGCGTGCCGCTCGTCGACCGTCCGGAGGTGCCGGCCGCGGACGTACGCGCGGCAGTGCGGGCAGTGCCCCATCGTCGTGTACTCCGCCGCTTGGACGGGCTTCCCGCTGGCGGCGCTCACAGTCGGCCGCCTGCGGCCAGACCGCGGGTTGCCCGGTAGCCGGCGAGGGTGATCTGTCGGGTGACCCAGTCACGGGCGCTCGACTCGGTACCGAACCGCACCACCGTTGACCGCCCGCGCTCGTCGTCCTCGCGAACCAGGTCACCGGTCGTGGCGTCCCGTATCGCCCACAGACCAGGACAGCGATCGGTCGCGGGCAACTGCACCGGCACGTACCGAGCCGCAACACGCTGGCTGCTGGTGAGGCCGTCCCCCCGCCACACGCGCACGGTGACGGTACCGCCGCTGGCGAGGGAAAGCGGCCAGTCGACCGCGCCCTCGCCGTCGAGGCGCCGCTCAATCGGCCTGGTGTCGCCGGCGCCGAGAAGCTGGTGCATCGCGCGACGCTCGTAGTCGCTGATGGCCAGGCCGCGGAGCATCTGCCAGAGCGTGGTGATGGCCTTCCCGATCGGCTCGGTGGTCGGCTCCAGGTGCCCGTCGACCGCAACCGTCAAGTCGCCGTCCTCGATGCTCAACTGGCCCTCCTCACGTGCGCCTCGGCCGGCAGGCAGTCGGCGGCGCAGGCGACGACGGCCCAGCCGAGCGGGGCCTGGCTCTCGCTGGTAGCGGTGTACCGGTGGCCGGCCGGGATCAGCGGCGGCTCTACGGAGCCGCACTCGATGCACGCCTCGCCATGTAGGCGGGCGGGGCTGATCACCCCTGGCTCCGTGGGATCTTGTGTTCCTGTCACGTCACCCAGCGTCCCCAACTGAAGACGCCGGATTTACCACAACCTGTGGCAAAGATTCAGACTGCCTTCGCCCACCGGGCGAGCGCCAGCACCCGTTCGTCGCGGCCGCGCGTCATCCGGACCATCGTGGCCAGCTCCGTCCGTACCTGTCCGTGCTCCCGGACATGCTGCGGCGCGATCTGCCGAGCCACCAGCAGTGACTCCGCAGCGTGCTGCGGCCGGCCGAGCTGCACCTGAGCGCGCCCCAGGTCGATGTAGTAGTGAGATCGGCGCTCGGCCGGCAGCTCCCGAGGGGGTGCCCACCGAGCCGACGCGGCCACCGCCGCCTGGAGGTCGGTCTCCTCGCCCAGCTCGACGGCCACTGACAGCCGGTGGATCTCCAGCGAGTCCGGGCCGACCGCTGTGCCGTCGTACAGTCGCTCGCGCACCCGCCGGGCGAGCCCCTCGGCGTCACGCAGGTGGGTACGGGCGTCGTCGGCCTGGCGCATGCGGCCGGCCACGACCGCGGCCCTCATGTGCAGTGCGGCGGCAGCTGCGGCGAGCCGCTCGGTGGTCGGCGTAGGCATCCTGTCGACGGCATCCCGCAGCGACCGCAGCCCGGGCCCGAGCTGCCCGGCCGCGAAGAACGTCTCCATCCGCACGTAGGCGCTGACCGCTTCGAGCGCAGGGTCAGCGGCGATCCCGGCCGCCCACCGCATCAACTCCACCAATCTGGCTGAGAGGTCGTGATAGCCGTACTTGTAGGCCACCGCGTCCGCCGACCGGAGCGCCAGCGCCAGGAGGTGTGCGGCCCGCTCGCGCTCACGACCTCGGGCCTGGTGAACCGCCCGGAACAACTCGCCGAGCAGCGCCGGCATCTGCTCGCCAAGGCGGGCGTACTGCGACTGCACCCGGTCCTCAACCGCTAGGTCAACGTCGGCGCCGAGCTGGGGAGATGGCCGGACAGGGCCGTCATCCGGGAAGTCGTACGCCGCGATGGCGCGCTGCACGTCGGGAATGGTCTGGTGGACTCGGCTGTCCGTCCGGGACGGCCCGTCGAGTAGGGCCTCCGGCATGACCCCGAGCGCGCGAGCCAGTGCCTCCAGCACCTGGTCACTCGGGTGGCGCTCGCCTTCGCCGATCTTCTGGATCATGCTGGCTGAGATCCCTGACTGCTCCGCGAGCTGACGCCGGGACAGGCGTGCTGCGGCGCGGGCCGTTTCGAGCCGAAGACCGAGCGCGGAGGATGAGGACGCGGGCATACTCGGAACGGTACCGGCGGCGGCCGGCCGCCGGGTGGAAACGCGTCGCGGGGCACGCCAGTCGGGGAGGTTCTGCTACGGGGCAGTCAGCAGCTCGGCCAGCTCGGCCAGGGAGTTGACCGTCCAGTCGGCGTCCGGCGCGGTGGTGGTCAGGCCGATCGGCCCGCGGCGCAGGTGCGCGGCCCGCAGGCCGGAAGCCTTGGCCGGGGCCACGTCGTTCGCGGGGTGGTCACCCACGTACACGATCTCGTGAGGCTCGCCCGGCGCCCACTCGATCACCCGATCGAAGAACGCCGACGACGGCTTCGACGCGCCCCACTCTGCTGAGGTGGCGATGCCATCGGCGGGCAGGTCGAGCCCGCGCAGCAGACCGGACACCGCGGCGTTCTGGTTGCCAGCGATCCCCACCCACAGCCCGGCCGCGCGCAGTCGTGAGAGGGCCGGGCGCACGTCCGGGTAGAGGTCCGTCTCATCGAGGTGGTCCCCCTGGCCAGCAGCCTGCCGGGCCCGCCACTCTGCGCCGACGTCGACGCCAGGACGGACGATCCGGATCGCGTCGGCATTGTCACGGCCTTCGGCCAGTACCGCGCCGACCAGAGCGGACAGGGTGTGGGTGGGGACGCCGAGCCAGCGGGCCCAGTCGCCCCAGTACCGGGTATCGCTGGTCAGGGTCTCGCCGATGTCGAACACCACAGAGCGGAGCATGGTCCGCAGCCTAGTGGCTGGCCGCTCCTCGGTTACAGGTCCATCACGACGCGCACGCACCACCCGCAGCGTCGATACGGTCCCCTCACACCACCACCACGCGAGGGGCCCTCACCGTGTCCTACCCCTACCCGCCGCCACCGCCTCAGCGCCAGGTCGTCAAGCGCTCTGCGAACCACGGCCTGCACCTCACCCTGAGCATCCTGACGTGCGGCCTGTGGGCGATCACCGGGTGGCCGATCGCCGCCGCCATGGGCCGCAAGACCGTGACGACCGTTCAGCCCCAGCCTGGGGCGTACCCGCCGCCGGGGTACGGGCCGCCGCCCGGCCAGTACCCGCCGCAGTACGGCCAGCAGCAGCCCGGACCCCCGCCACCCGCGTCCTGGGGCCAGCCACCCCGACAGTAGACACGACGAAGCGCCCCCGTCCGGCCGGAGCCGGAGCGGGGGCGCGGTGCTTCAGGGGCGGAGCAGGGCAATCACGGCCACGACCGTGCCCGCGAGGCCGCCCAGGACCCCGATCGTCGGCAGCGGCCAACGGCCAGCCTCAAGCCGACGGAGCCGGGACTCGTGGTCGGCGATCGTCTCCCGGTGCTCGCGCTGGTCGCCAAGGATCGCGTCCAACTTGGCCTCCATGCGGATCTGGCCGTCGGCGATCCGCCTCACCTCCGCGTGCGTCTGAGCCGGACTGATGTACACCCCGGCGTCCGGGGCCGGACTGGTCACTCCCGGCTCCAGGCCTGCGGCAGATCGGCCTTCGGCGGGACCTTCCGCAGCCAGGACGGCAGCCAGCCGTCGACCATCGGTAGCGCCATCACCCGGGTGACCGCACCGGCCACGGCCAGGACCGTACCGAGCCCGGGCAGAGTGCTGGGCAGGCCGGCCGTCTCGACCAGCAGCGGCAGGCCAGCGGCGACGCCGAGGACGAGCGCGAAGACCGTACGGACGGTGCGGCGGTTCGAGTCGGACATCAGGACTCCTTCGAGGCGGTGGTGAGGTGGATGGTGATGCTGGCGATGGCGGCCTCGATGCGGGCGACCAGGTCGTCCGCGTTGATTCCCCCGCCGGCGGCGACCTGCTGCGCGAGCGCGGTGATCGCCGCAGACTGGGCCGCCAGCTGGGCGGTCAGCGCGGCGATCCGGGCGTCCGCCGTCTTGCTGCCGTTGAGTACCTCGCCCACGGACGGCCGGTACCCGCCGGGCAGGACGGCGTAGTCCGGCATCGGCGCCGACAGCAGGATCTGCGCGAAGTCGGCGCGCAGGGCGTCGAGCTTGGCGTCTGCTTCCTTCGCGCCGTTGACCACCTCGCCGAAGGTCGGGACGTAGCCGTCCGAGAGCTTGGCGACGGGGACGGGGGTGGCGAGCAGCTGCTCAGGGGTCATGTCGTCGTCCTCCTCGGGCGCGGTCGGCGCCGGCAGGTTGGGGGTGGTGGGGGCGGGCTGGCCGGCGGCGCGCGCGGCGATGCCCGGCAGGATCACGGAGTGGAACTGCTGCACGCGGGCGTCGCCCGGGCACGCGGTGCCGCCGTCCGACCAGTCCGGGAACAGCCGGTGGTAGCCGAAACCGGGGTCGTCGGCGCTGCGGCACACCCGGATCGGGATGCCGTGCTGCTGGTGCAGCCACAGTCCGAGCTCGATGAGGGCCTGGACCTGCGCGTCGGTCCACGGGTCGGTGTGCTGGTCGTTGCTGGCCGTCTCGATGCTGACCGCGCCGGTGCCGTCCGGGCGCCGGTTCGCGTGCATGTTGGCGTCCGCGCGGGTCTGCGTGCCGATGAACTGGCCGACGGCGCCGGAGTAGCCGACGCCAAAGTGGGACTCCAGGTTCGTCGAGTCCTGCCAGTACTCGTACATGCGGCGGGTCGTCCACGGCGCCGCGATGCTGTGAAAGATCACCTGCGTCGGCACGATCGCCGGCTGCTCGTCCGACTCGGGCTGGACCTCCATGCGCTCCGCGCCGGGGTACCAGGACATGCTGCCTCCAGGGCATGAAGCAGCCCCCGGCCGGACGGCGCGGGGGCGGCGGGATGGGTGGTCGTCAGGGGCCGGCCGGCGGCCAGAGCGCGGCGAGTGCGGCGTACGCGGCCACCCGGCGGTCGAAGTCCGCGACCGCCTCCGCGACCGCGCGCGGGATCGCCGTCGGGTCCGGGACCGCCGGCGCGGTACCAGCGATGACCTCGATGTCGCCCTGGCCGCGGACCTCGATGCCGGCCGCACCGCGTTCAACGATGACGGCGGAGATGTAGACGGTGGGGTAGCGGCCCATCGGCGGCGCCGGGGTCTGGCTGCCGGTCGGGGACGGGTCGTAGACCCGCACGGCGACCGTGTGGCCCGCGGCCTGGAGGGTGGCGCGCCCGTCGTAGGCGATCGGTGCACCCCACGGTGCGGTCTGTTCAGGAGTGCTCATGATCCCAATCCGTAGAGCTGGAAGCAGTTGGCGTACACGCGGCCGGTGCCGGACGTGCGCTGGGCCTGGATCTCGACCTCGAGCTGCGACCCGATCGCCACCCCGCTCGCCGCGGCGTAGTCGATGTTCGCCGCGCCGGCCGTCACCGTGGGACCCCACGGCGCCCCGTTGACCAGGACCCGCACTTGGCCCACGGTGCCGACGTCGCCGCCGGTACGGACGTAGATGGCAAGCTGGGGCTGGGCGATGATGTTGAAACAATCCGCGATGGTGGTCCATCCGGGCTGATCGGTCCACGGCCAGCGGCCGATGTCGACTCCCGTTGGCGGCAGTAGCGGCACCCGCGGGTACGCCAGCCCCCCGACGACGACGTCCTCGGCCAGCATGGTCTTGCCGTGGGCATCGATCATGACGAGGCCCTGCGGGTCTGCCGGGTTCAGCGTGGTGCGGCGGAGCTGGATGGCTGGCGTGCCGTCGTCCCGGTACAGCACCAGGCCGCGCTGCTCGGACCCGTCCGGGTTGTTGACGGCGAGTTTGCCAACGTAGAAGAGCGGCGATCCGTCGACGTCGTCGACGCGGAGCGTTCCTCCCTGGCCGATGACGACGTTGCCCGCGAGGACCTGGTTCATCGCCGGCCGGATCTGTCCACGCCCGATGGCGTCGCGAACCTCCTGCTTGAGCTGGCGGAACTCATCGAGAATGTCATTGGGCACGTTCGGCGGCATCAGATCGCCTCCAGGTAGAGATCGGCGGTCTCGCCGCGGCCGCGCTCCTCAGGCTGGAGGCGCCAGCCCACCAGGCGGTACCGGGCGATCGAGGTGTCCGGGTTCCAAACGTCTCGGACGCGGAGCCGGATGGTGCTGCCGAGCGCCGGCAGTCCGTCGTCGCCGGGCCGGATCGTCACCTGCGGGATGACGACCGGCCGCACCTGCCGGGCCAGGTCGGCCGCGGCGTTCTGGTCGAGGACGGTCTGGGTGGTGACGCTGGAGTAGTCGCTGGAGCCGTCGAGCCTGGGCCAGCCGGCTACGTAGTCCGAGGGGGTCGTGAGGGGCGTCGACATCAGCGGGTAGCTGGCAGCCGCCAGGTTGTTGTTGATGGTGGCGCCGCGGGAGATCCAGGCGTTGGCCTGCACGCTGGCGTCACGGTTCCGCTTGTAGGAGAGGACCTGCCCGGGCATGCTCAGCACCGTGTCGCTGCTGCCCACCGTGATGGTCGGATAACCAAGCTGGAGCACCCGGTGCCGGGCCCCGGCCGAGTCGCGGTAGCAGTTGATCCGCCACTCGAAACCGCCCTGTGTCGCGGCCAGTTCGTCGATCCGGCGGCCGACCCACGCGAGGTCGTACGACAGGTAGGTGCGATCGCGCAGCACTCCGGACACGGGCGACGCCGGCACCTCGACGCCGAGGTGCCCGCCGGTCTTGGACTGCGCGTAGTTGATCAGGTCCCGGACGATGTCCAGTTGATCCTCGCCGGTGGCGATGAGGGTGTCGACGATCTGCCGGTGGTCCCGGAAATAGCTCTCGGCGCCGGCCGCCTGCACCTGCGCGGACGCCGACCCGCGGTCGGACGACACCTGCACGTCCGTCCACTGGACGCCTGCCCACACCACCGCGCTGCCCCGCAGCAGCCACAGCGCGGTGCGGCCGGGGATCAGCGCGTCCTGCACCCGGCGGGCCATCGCCCGGTCCGGCACCGGGATCGTGCCGCTGAAGGTGCCGGTCTTGCCGATGTAGTCGTCGCACGACACCTGCATCACTGGGAGGCGGTCCATCAGGGTGTCCGACCGCAGGTCACAGACCAGCAGCTCGTACGGCGCCATTAGGACGCAGCCTCGTAGGTAATCGACCAGCGGAGGTTGGAGGTGGAGCCGGCCGCGACGGGAACGGTGTTGCTGACGGCGCCGAAACTCTGGGCGTTGGTGCTCGTTTTGACGCTGAACGTCGCCGTTGTGGCGTTGGAGCTGATCTGGCACACGCCGACGTAGTCGTTGTCGCCGGCGGCGAAGTAGTTCGCGGTGCCGACGCTGACAACGCCGCTGGCGGCGGCCTGTACCGGCAGGCTCATGCTCCAGGTTCCGGTGCCGCCGTTGGTGGTGGAGCCCGCGGAGAGCGTGCCGATCCACGTGATCTGGCGGCCGACTCGGCACCAGCGGGAGGTCAGCGTGCCGTTGCCAAGGCTGGGGTTGACGGTGCTGCCCGTCCAGACGGGGATATGGGTCTGCCACTCGCCCAGGCCCTTGGACCAGGCCGAGCCCGACCAGCGCTCCAGGCCGATCGCACCGTCGCGCCACTGGCCGGTGTACGAGCCGGAGCCGAGCGACCCAGGAGCGATGCCGCGCAGGGCCGACGACCACGGCACCCACGTCGAGCCGTCCCAGCGCTCCAGCGCGCCCGTCGTGGCGTTGTCGCGCCACTGGCCGACGTACGCGCCGCTGACGCTGTCGGAGGTGGGCACGATGCCGCCGAGCGACGCCGTGTAGACGCGCCTGTCGGTCAGCAGCCCGGACGCCACCCAGGTTGGCGGGGCCCCGGCGGAGGCGCCGGCCGGGACCTGGATGTCCCACAGCCGCAGGTAGGCGGTGCCGGTCGCCGGGGCGGTCGGCGGGACACCGGCGCCGGCAGTGCCCTGCTGGTAGACGACGGCGGCCAGGGTCTGGCCGGAGGTGTCGTACAGCTGGTCGTATGCGACGAGCCACACAGTGTCATAACGGACGAGCGACGCGTGCCCGTTGGCGACGGTGAACGTCTCGTTCGCAGTGACCACAACTGGGTAGGCGCCCTGGGTGGTCGTGCCCTGGACGACGGCCCGGCCCACGCTGATGGTGCCGCCCATCCCCGACATGGTCAGGGCGAGCGGGGTTCCCCCCGGGATGACGCCGGCCCGGGTCGTGGTCGGCCCGGTCGGGGCCATGGTGCCGACCGGCGCAAGCCGGGTGTCCTGCCGGGCCTGGCCGGGGTTGATGTGCCAGGCGGAGCGCACGGTCATCGGATGGTCCTCCTGGTCACCAGTAGGCGGAGCGCCAGCGCACAGTGGCCTGCGCGGCGGGGTCGGTGGAGCCGGGCGCGGCCCGGAACGACAGCGTGGTGGTGCCGGGCGGCAGCGTGAACGCGCCCTCGGGGGACGACCTCAACGAGGCCGTGCCGATGCGGGACTGGCCGCCGAGCGTCACCGTGCCCGCCCAGGTGTCGATCACGAGGGTGTCGGCGGCGGCCAGCGTGATCCCGTACTCCAGCACCATGCCGGTGCCGGACATGGTGATCGCCGGGGTGTCGACCGGCCCGCGGATCTCAATCACCGGGTGCGCGGGCGCGTCGCCCGCGTTGGTGCAGGTGAGGTCCCCCGTACTTCCGGGAGTGCCCCACGCCAGGCCGGTCTCCGTGGGGCTGCCCCAGTCCAGGCCGGTCTCCACCGGGGTACCCCACGACAGGCCGGACTCCGGAGCGGGCAACGCGGTGACGCCCGTCTGCTCGGTCAGGACGTACCGGCGCGGGTCGGTAGCCTGCCACTGGATCGCCCCGCCCGCGGAGTGCCCAAGTTGCCACACCCGGTCGACCGTCAGGGCCCTTCGCAGGACCCGGGCGTAGACGAGAAGCGGGCCGCGGTCGTCCAGCCAGACCACCAGCGGCTGCTCGTCCTGGACCACGCCGGTCGCGGCGTTGAGGGTGCGCACGGCGGCACCGATCTGCCCGGCCGGTGTCCGTACCCTCAGCCCGTCCAGGGTGACGGTACGGGGCTGGGCAAGCAGCGGGCCCGGCCACGCCCCGTGCTGCTGGGACCTGTTCACGGTGCCGGAGTCCAGCGCGGGCGTCTCCTCCCAGCCGGACAGGCCGGACCACCGGTACGGGGTGACGACGCCGGCGGCCTGGCGGCGGCCGAGAAGGAGACTGCCCCACTGAATGAGGCCGGGCCCGGTGACGAGCTCGCCCGCCATGTCACCCCCTGCCCTTGGCCATCCACGCCAGCTCCTCCGCGGTCGCCCGCGCAGAGCCGCTGTCGGCCTCGTAGTAGTTGGTGATCTGGAGCCCGCCGCCGAAGCCGCCGGCCATGGCCGTCTGCGGGCCGCCCCACGGCCCGTCGAGGCCTCCGTGCGCGGCGTCCATCATCGACGCGGTGGCCGCCCGGACCTGGCTCTGACCGGCGAGGATGCCGTCCGCGAGGGCCTGGCTGATGGACTGGCCGGAGTACAACGACCAGCCCTTCCCCGAGAAAGGGCCCTCCTTCGCGGGGCTGAAAGGCAGCAGGTTCCGCGCCGCCGAGAGGACGTCCTCGACGGCGTTCTTGACGCTGCCGGCCCGCGACTTGATGCCGTCGATCAGCGCCTGCACGATCTTCGTGCCCGCCGTGTACAAGCCGCTCCCCAGCGTCGCGAAGACGTTGAGGATCTGCCCGGGCATCTCGGTGAACTCCCGCACCGCCAGCTGTTTGAGCCCGCGCAGGACCTCCTTCGCGGACTCGACCGCGCCCTCGAAGTCGCCGCTCAGGATCTGGGCGACCATGGTCAGCGCCGGAACGACGATCTGCGTCAGCGCCTGGGCGAAGTTGTTCGCGAAGATCGCCGCGAGCTGGCCGACCGCGTTGATGATCGGCGTGAGCAGCGGCAGCATCGTCTGCAAGTACTTGCCGAGGAGCGTGGCCAGCTGCGTGAGGACCGGTGCCAGCGCCACCATGACCTGCCCGAACGCCGTGGCGATCTGCTGGATCGACGGCGACAGGGCGACGATCAGCTGCGTCAGGATGGGCAGCAGGGCGCCGGTCAGCGTGGTGAAGATGGCCACCAACGGGGTGAGGATCACCGGCAGCTGCTCGAGGACCGGAGCCAACGCCTTGCCGAGCTCGGTCACGAGCGTCTTGACGACCGGCGCAAGCTGGTCGAACACCGTCGTCAGACCGTCCAGCAGCGGCGTCAGGGCGGGCAACAGGGCGGCGATCAGCTCACCCGCCACCGTGATGACCGGGGCGAACGCGATCGCCAGCGACGACACCGCCTTCGCCAGCGAGGCGAGGACCGGGCCGAGCGCCGTGATGACCGCGGACAGAGCCGGACCGAGCGCGCCGATCAACGCCTGCACGCCGGGCGCCAGGGCGACGATCACCGGGCCGAGCGCGCCGAGCGCCTGGGCGAGCAGCGGCGCCGCCGTCTTCGCCAGCAGCGACATGGTGCTGAACAGGGCGGACAGTGCGGACTGGACGGCGGGCTGGGCGAAGGCATCCGCCATCGCCGCGGTGATCGCCTTCAACGTGCCGAGCAGGCCGCCGCCGTTGGTGTTCGCGGCGTTCATCACCGTGCCAATGACCCGGCCCACGTTGGCGACGACCTCGACCAGGTCGCCGACCATGCTGATCGCCTGCTCGATCGCCCGCTGCATACCGCCGTTGGCGAACGCCCTCGCCATGCTCTCGGACAGCCCGTTGATCGCGCCGCCGGCGGCCTCGGTCAACCGCGAGAACGACGGCCCGGCCGCAGCCGCGATCTGGACGAGGCCCTGGACGATCGTCGCGGGCAACGAGGCCATGTTGTACAGGCCGCTGTTGGCGTAGGAGAGGGCGGTCCCGAGCGCGCCGCTCTTGCCGAGCCCGGTGGCCGTGTTCAAGACCTGCTTGCCCATCAGGTTGAGGGCCCCGGCGGTGTTGGTCAGGGAGTTCCGCAGGATCGGCAGGACCGACGTCGCGGTGTTCTGGAGCGTTGAGGCGAGGCCGTCGAACAGCCGGTCCTGGACGGAGCGCTTCAGCGCGTCGAGGGCGGGCTGGGCCTGGTGGATCTCCTCCACGAACGCCCTGGCGTTGGGCGACAGTTTCTTCAGCGCCTCGGCGTAGGCCTCCGGGTCGCTGGGGTCCAGCGCGGCCTTGACCGCGTCGCTGACCCCGGACATGCCGATCTTCAGAGCGGCGTTGGCCGAGACGACCGCCAGGATCCCGGTCGCCGCGAGCCCGGCCGCCGGTGCCATCTGCACCAGTACACCCAGCAGCGCGGACGCCGACGGCACCGCGGTACCGAGCTGGGCGGCGATCATCCCGACCCGCCCGGCGACACCGCCCAGCGGGCCCGCCATTCCGGCGAGCCGGCCGAGGACGCCGGAGAACCGGCCCCCGGACTCGCCGCCGCGGTCAAGGTCCCCGGTCAGCGCGCGGACCGAGTGCTGGACCCGGTCGACTGCCGGGCCCGCACCGTCCCCGAATCCGCCGGCGAATCCGGCCCCGGCCTGCTGGCCGGCCGTGACGAACCGACCGCGCGCGTCCCGCAGGCGGCCCTGCGTGTCGCGCGTGAACGCCTCGACCGCGGCGCTGGCCCGGGACGTGCCCTCCTCGACACCGTCGCCGAGGTCGCGGCCGATCGCCTGGGACGCGGCGGCGAACCGGCCCTGCATGGTGCGGAGTCGGCCGTCGCTGGTGCGCTGGAATCCCTCGAGGATCCGCTCCGCGCGATTCACCCCGCGCTCGGCGCCGTCGACGTCAACGTCGACGTGGGCGACGAGCTCACCGACGGTCAGCGCCATCCCGGCCACCTCCCGTCGTCAGGTCAGGTGGCTGGCATGCCGGTGAGTCGTGCGATCTCGGCCGGGTCGGTGACCCGCCGGGGGGTGCGCTCGAACGCGCGAAGGAACAGGGCCTCGGGGGAGAGACCGGAGAGGAGAACCCCGAAGCGGCGGGCGGACATCGCCCACAGCTCGGCCGGGCCGATGCGGTACTCCCGCTGGAAGTCCGCCTCCACGACGCCCCAGTTGGTCAGGACCGTGCGCCAGAAGTCGTGCGCTTCTTCGGTCCTGCCTTGGCGGTCGCCCGGCGCTTCGCCCGGTTCGCCGGCGGCTGGGCTTTTCCCGTGTCGCGCTCCGCAACCTGCTGCGCGGCGTCCTCCATGCTCACCGAGCCTGGTGCGCGCATGTTCTCGGCCGCCCAGTGAAGGACGATCTCGAAGTCCTCGTCGCCCATGCCGGCGGCAGCCCATTCCTCGAGGGCGTCCGGGCCGAACAGCGGCGTCAGGACCTCGCGGAGCGCGCCGACGTCGGACCGGTCGTGCATCGCTTCGGTGAGGAGGACGTAGGCAAGCGGGGCCTGTGTCGGGAGCTCGTAGACGCGTCCCTTGAGGAGGAACTGGGCGCCGGGTCCGGCCGACGCCTTGCGCTCGGCGAAGAACGCGTCGAAGTCGGCGATCTCGCTGGTCTGCTGCTGGGTCACGTCAGACCGCCATGGTGGTCGGGGCGCCGGAGCGCGTGAACGTGGCGGACCACGACGACTTGTCGTTGTTGCCGCCGCCGACCTCGCCGGGCTCGACCGTCGCGTCCCACACCGCCCACGCGGCGGTCTGCGTCTCGTGGCGGTACCGGAGCCGGTTGTGGCTGTCGACGCTGAGCCGGTCCGCCCACATGTCCACGTAGGCCTGGCCGGGGTCGCGGGCGCCGGTGGCCGGGTCCTGCTCGTAGAAGCCTTCGACGGCCAGGCTGGCACCGTTCTGCATGGTGTCCTGCTCGTACCGGCCGTTGCTGTCGAAGTCCGTGATCTCGGCGGTCTCGCGATTCTCCGCGATGTTGATGGTGAGCGAGTTGAGCCCGCGGATCGGCAGCCAGGTCCCGGACACGGAGTCCTCGACCTCGACGATCCAGTCGCGGGCATCGATCGGCCTCGTGGCCATGGGTGCCTCCTACTCGGCGGGGCGGTTGATGGTGGGTGCCTCGACGTCGAGGCGGAGGTTCACGACGTGCTCGTGCCGGCGCTGCTCGTCCAGGCCGAGGGAGGTGACCGGCTGGAGGGCGACGGCGAGCACCAGGTAGGTGCCGTCCGGGAGGGTGAGGCGGCGGGCCCCGTGCAGCAGGTCGTAGACGGCCTGCGCGCGGGCCCGGGAGACGCGCGGGTCCTGGGTGCCGCGCGCGCGGACCTGGAGCCGCACCTCGTCGTAGGGAAGGCGGGCGTCCGGCTCCGGCCCGCCGTACAGGGTGAGCACCGTGCACACGTCGGGGGACGGGGGCATGGCCTCGAGGAACAGGTCGCCGCCAGCGCCGGTGGGCTCGTACTGGACGAGGCCGTTCTGGTCGAGCAGGCGGGCCAGGCCGTCGAGGAGGTCAGCCACCGCCGCCCCCCTCGCGGCCGGCCCGGCGGATCGCGGCGGCGATCAGCGCCAGCATCACCGGCCGCTCCTCGTCGAGCGGGCCCTCCAGGTACTTCGCCGTCCGGCCGGGCAGGTGCCGCCAGGTCAGCTCCTCGTGCTGGCGGACGGCGTACACGGTGTCGTAGCTGACCGTGCCCTCGAGGGCGGCGTGGTCGATCGAGGTCGTGCCGGAGCGTTCCAGGGTGGCCTCGTCGAGCGGGACCCGGCGGCGGGACGCTGCGAGCAGGTGCTCCAGCGCCGTCTCCAGGCCGCGGCCGGCGCCCCGCCGGGCCTCGGCGAGCCACTCGTCCCCCTGCCAGCGGAACGTGGTCCTGACGCTGCGAGCCACCAGGACCACCTCCTCAGGTGAGTTGGAGCTCTGTGTGGTCGGGGGTGGGCAGGCCGCCGCCGTCGCGGTCGTACAGGGCGATGACGTGCGTCTGACGGCCGTCAGGCAGCGTCACCCGGGACCCGGGCGGCGCCACGGTGCCGGGCGGGCAGTAGGCGGTGGAGGAGGAGACGACCTGCTCGCCGGTCGGGGACCGGACCTCGCGGGTCTTCTCGTCCAGGAAGCAGCGCGACTCCGCGACCGGTCCAAGCTGCGGGCCGTACGCGGAGTCGCCCAGGTACGGCTCGATGGTGATGCGGTGCCGCAGCAGCCAGCCCGGGATGGTGGCCATCAGCTGCACACCGCCCCGAGGACGAACCGCGCGGGCGTCAGGTCCGGGGACTGGAGTGCGTCCCAGACCTCGGGGGCGATCTGCCGGGCCGCGCTGTCGGTCCCGTTGACGGCCGTCACCGACCGGCCGAGGCTGACGGAGCCGATCTGCACGTTGCCCCAGCCGGCGCCGGCGGCCCCGGTGGAGTCGCCGACGTCGCCCCACCATTGGGCCTGTGCGCAGGTGGCGTCCCGGAGCGCGGCGGCGACGAGCGGATCGGTCGGCAGGCCGGCGTCGTCGACCAGGTACCAGCACGAGCGCAGGATCTGCGCGTCTAGGAACCGGCTCGCCTTGGCGAGGAGCCGGTCCGTGTCGGCGGCCGGGGCCTGCCCGGTGTACGTCTGGTAGTCGCTGCTGGTGGCGTACACCCGGGACATGGCCGCCCCCTCTACGCGCTCGCGCCGATGATGACGATGTCGTAGGTCACCGGGGTGCCCGAGCCGCCGTTGCCGATGCGGAGCAGGTCGGCCGTGCCCGCGGTAACCGGGTAGCCGGTGGCGTCCGGGGCGAACAGGCCGAGGACGCCGCCCGGGCGGACGTTGACCTTGTCGGTGGCGTCCGCGACCCAGCCGACGAACCCGGTGGCCGCGGCACCACCGACCGCGACGACGTTGGTGTTGCCGGCTGCCGCCCGGACGATCAGGCCCTTGACCCTGGCGAA
This sequence comes from Kitasatospora sp. NPDC056181, assembly GCF_042266225.1. Lineage (NCBI taxonomy): Bacteria > Bacillati > Actinomycetota > Actinomycetes > Kitasatosporales > Streptomycetaceae > Kitasatospora > Kitasatospora sp. NPDC056181. The sequence goes on along the minus strand of NZ_JBHJUK010000079.1, from coordinate 22,765 downwards.
CGTCAGCGTGTTGCCGAACGCGCCGGTGAGCACACCCGCCAGGTCGAGATCCTCCGTGGCGGAGGCCGCCAGGGTGCGGGTGTCCGACCAGATCATGTCGGCCTGCCCCGCGCCGGTGCCGGACCCGAGCGCGATCGCCGCGGCGAAATCGAGCGGGGCCCGCCCGGTCACCAGGTCGAGCGGGTTGGTCTGGGTGGCCGCCGCAGCGACCGTCAGACGGGTGTTGACGAGCGCCATCACGCACTCCCCTTCCGGGTGCTGGTCTTCCGGGATTCGGCCGGGGCCGGCGGCTCCTCCGGCTCGGGGTCCGGGACCGCGTGCCAGTCGGACGCCGGGTCGGCCGCCATCGCCTCCAGCGCGGCGGCCTCATCGCTGCCCGGGACGGGGCGGAGCCGCTCCGCGACGTGCCCGCCCGACCCGCGCTCGTACGTCACGCCGCCCATCAGAGCTTCAGGCCCGTCATCGCGGCGTGCGCCTTCTCGTTGCCGTACTCCAGGCCGACCTCACCGTAGATCTGCACCTCGTCCGACGCACCGGTCTTGGCCAGCGCCTCCTCGAACAGGGTCCCCTTGCCGGGAACGTTGAGGAACACCGGCCGGCACTGCTCCAGCGACGCAACCGTGATGGTGTCCTGCGGCATGTGCCGGTCCATCATCACGTTCAGTGTGCCGAAGTCGGTGACGATCGTGTCGACGGCGACGCCGCCGACGGTGCGCGACGTCTCGTGGTACTGGCCGTACGCACTCGCGAAAGCCTTCGTGACCGCCCGACGCTGAGCGCTGTTGACGACCAGCGTCGCCGTCTCCTGCTCCGAGATGCCGCCGTTGTCGTAGGCGAGCTGGAGCAGGTCCGACACGTGGTCGGTGGTCAGCGCGGTCGCCCACGGCTTGGTGTAGGCGAGGCCGGTCGCGGTACCGAGGGTGATGGCCGCGCCGCCGGAGGACGTGCTGACCTTGAAGGTGTTCACGTCGATCTGGTCGACGTAGTAGGCCCGGCCGGCCACGATGCCGGTCGCGGCGCCGGTCGCGGTGAACACGATGCGGTCGCCATCGATCAGGCCGTGCCCGGTCGAGGTGATCGTGTCGGTGGCGCTGGTGGCGCCGGTGGTGGTGGTGCCCTTGGCGATGCGGTTGGTGACGATCGCCTGGAGCATGCCGCGGGTGCGGCGCGCGCTGGCGTTGGTGGTCGGGTTGGCGAAGGTGCCGTTGAGGAAGGCCCAGTTGATGTCCAGGGCGATCGACTTGAGGGCCTGCTGGACCTGCCAGTCCAGTTCGTTGTTGACCGGGTTGGTGCCGTCAGCGCCGCGGAACGGGGCGCTGCCCGGGGTGGCCAGCATGCCCATGGTGGCCTGCTTGGTGTAGGAGACGGACACCTTCTCCTGGTGGATCTCGGCGACGTTGCGGACGTTCGCCCGGACCCGCTCCTCGGCGGTCGGGGCGGTGGCGCCCTCGACGCGGGTGCGCTGCGAGGGGTCGCGCAAGTCGTAGGTCTGCCACTCGAACTCCACGCCCGAGGTCATGCCGCCGCCGGTGAGGCCGCCGATGGCCGACAGGAACGGGGTGTCCGCCGGGGTGAGGGCGAAGAGCTCGCCCACGTAGTTGGGCAGGGAGAACGTGTCGCCCATCCCGGTGATGCCGGCCATGGGTTACCTCCAGGTCAGGTCTGTGCGGCTCGCTGCCGCTTGAGTCGGATGGTGGTCGCGAAGTCGCGCTTCGCTTCGGCGTCGGCGATCTGCTGGTCGAGGGTGGGGCCGCCGCCGGTGCCGCCGGACATGTCGCCGCCGGAGCGGCCGGGGCCGCGCGGGGCGAGCGTGCCGAGCTTCTTCACCGCGGCCTCGATGGCCTTGGTGTCGACGTCGCCGGTGTCGGTGACGAACCGGCTGGTGTCGATGAGGTCGGCGGCGTCGCCGAGGGTGAGCCCGGCGGTCGAGACGGCGGCGCGGAACTCGGCGGCGGCGAGCTTGGCGCCGTACTCCTGGGCGGCGGCCGTGCGGCCCTCCGTCCGGGCGGCGTCGACCGCCTTCTCCTGCTCGGTGAGCGAGGCCTTGCGGAGCTTCTCCAGCTCTTCCGCGGCGCCCGCGTTGGCCTTGGCGCGCTTCTCCCACTCGCGGGCGTGCGCCTTCCAGTCGGTGCCGTCGCCGTCGCCCGCGGTGGGCGGAGCGGCCGGTGGAGCCGGGGGTGTGGGCGGGGTCCCGCCGTCACCACCGGGGGCCGGTGCGCCGGTGCCGGAGCCGCCTTCGCCCGCGCCGTTGCCACCCGCGATGACGCGGATCGGCCGGCCGTCGCGCCGGTAGCCCAGCACGGTGCCCGCCGCCACGGAGGCGAGCGGGTGCCGGAAAGGGGTGTGCTGCATGATCTCTCCCGTTTCGGGTGCCCGGCCGTCCCGTGCGGGCGGCCGGAAGTCTCAGCGGGCCCGGCCGATCTGCTCCCGCACGGGCTTGCGCGGAAGCTGCTTGTCAGCGGTCAGCTCGCGAATGCGGCCCTGGTAGGCGCGCACACTGGCCCGCGCGCGGCGGCGGGCGGTGTCGTCCATCGCGGCGGCCTCGCGGCGCTTCCACGCCCGAACCTGCCGCTCCAGGTACCGCTGCTGCTGGGTGTCCTCGTACGTCGCGCCGCCCGGGTGCGGGGGGCTGCTCGGCCGGGTGGTCACCCCGGGCAGGAACAGGCTCACGCTGTGGCGGCAGTTCGGGTGGAACAGGCCGCCGGCGCGGGCCTCCGGGAGCGTCCCGGCGACGCGCACGACGACCAGGCGGCCGTCCTCCGTCGCGTGCTCCACCCGCACCGTGTGCTCCCCGGGCGGCCCGTTGAGCGCAAGCACCTTGCCCTCCCACGGCTCGCACCGCTCGCACTCCAGCGGGGAGTCCGAGACGATCACCAGGTGCTGGCCCATGGCCTGGAGCCGGTCCGTGTGCCCCTGGACCGCGGCGCGGGCGGTGGTCGTTCGGACGGCCATCTCGGCGTAGCTCGCCATCTCCCAGGAGCGGCCGGCCCGGTCGACGAACCCGGTGACACCGCGGCCGGCGAACTGGTCGAGTGCGCGCTGGGCGGCCTGACGGCGGGTGTTGACGCCCGTCAGCACGGTCGCTGACGCCCGGCCGACCACCGTCCGGTAGATGTCGAGGACCGCGCGCAGGATGCGCTGCCACACCGGTTCCTGTTCGGCGACCGCGGCCCGGGCGAGCCGGTCCACCGCCGGCGCGTTCGGGATGTCTCGGGCTGCCGCGGCGCGCAGTCCCTCGGGCAGCATGCCGAGCTCGGCGACGGCCGCCTGCCGGCCGCGCTCGTACGCCTGGGCGACGGCCTGGCCGATCGCACCGGCGGCGTCCTGGCGCAGGACGGCGATGATCTCCTCGACCCCGGCCCGGAGCTGGCCGATCGAGCGGAGTTTGTCCTCGGCCCAGCGCGGGGCCTGGATGCCGGCCGCGAGAGCGTCACTGAGCTTGCCGAGGAGCGCGTCCTCGGCCTCCTCGTACAGTCTGCGGACCGCGCGGGCCAGGTCTTCGGCGTCGGCCGGGGAGACGGGCATGCTGCACCGCCTCCCCGACCTACGCCGTCGGCGGCACCGGGCCCTCGACCGGTGCCGCCTCCTCCGCCCCGAGCTGGGTGGGGTCTGTGACCGCGCGGCCGGACTCCGCCATGATGGCGGCGACCTCCTCGCGGACCTGGTCGTCGTCGAGTTCCGGGCTCCGCATGCGGACCAGCGTCTCGGTCGACGCGGCCTCGGCCTGCCGCAGTAGCGCGGCCGTCTCGGCGAACTCCTTCGGGGACTCGCTGATGCTGTCCTGGAACGCGACGTCGACCTCGTCCACGGGCACGCCGGAGCGGAATCTCGGGCCGGCCTCGACCGCCAGGAGCGCCTCCAGGATCTGCGCGAGCGCGGGCTCCCAGTACAACGCCTTCCGGGCCCTGGTGGTCATGCTCCGGCGCTGGCGGGCCTTGACCTCGGTGGCGGTGACCGCGGCGGCTCCGTCGCTGTCCGCGCCGAACGTGCTGGCGGAGTAGCCGGCCTGCCGGATCGCCTGCTCGGTGAGCTCGTTCGCGGTGTCGCGGTGCTCGGTGACGCGGATCTGGAACTGGATCTGTTCGAGGAGCTGGCCGCTGGTCGGCGGCAGGTTCAGGCCGGCGTACACCTGCCGGTCGAGGTCGACGCTGGCGCCCTGCCCGGGCCCGTTGCTGGTGAGTGCGCCGGCCGCGGTGACGATGCGGCCCTTGCCCTGCTGGATGTCGCGCATCCAGCTGCTCCAGGTTTCATCAAGGGCGTCCATGATGCCCTCAATGCCCTGGAAGTCGGACTGTCCCAGGCCTGCCGCGGCGGGCAGGTGCCGCCAGGCCCTGGCCGGTCGGACGTTGGGCACGTACACCGCGGTGAGGTGCTGCGGGGCGCCGGTGTCGAGGCCGCCCTGGTCGTCAACCTCCCGGGCGAGCGGGGCAGTCTCCGGGTCGTCCTGAAGCGGCACCGGGCGTCCGAGCTGGGTGGGGCTGCCCTGGTACAGGCCGTGGTAGATCCGGCCGCGCTCATGCCGCTCCAGGTGCCGCCACACCTGCTGGCCGTCGGTCCGGACGGTCCGCCAGAACGTCGCCGCGCGGAGGATGCCGTACGAGAACTCGGGGACGGCACTATCCGCGGGAACCGGGGCGATCCACGGCGTTTCGGAGACGTCGCCGTCCCAGACGACGCGCAGGTAGACGCCGCCGAGGGCCGCGCACAGCTCGCCGGCCTCGAGGAGGACGGGCCGCAGCGGCTTCGTGAGGTCCTCGAGGCGGGCCTGTACGGCCGCATCGTCGGCGACGAGCTGCGGGGGCTCGGAGAACAGCAACTCGCTTGAGGTGCGGGCGATGTCGGCGGCGAGCGGGATGTGCAGCTTGGAGCGCTTCTCGCCGGCGGGAGTGGGCTGTCCCCACCACCAGCGGGCGACGCGGCCGACGAAGCCGGCGGCGTACTGCGAGCGGCGGGGCACGCTGCCGTCGGCGGCGGCCAGGCCGTCGGTGGTCCGTCCGGCGTACCGCCGTTCGAGGCGGTCCGGGACGCTGGAGTACCAGGCGTCCCAGTCGGCGAGGTCTCCCCGGACGGTGAGGTCGACCGGGGGCCAGGCCATGTCGCGGTCAGGCAGCGGCACCGTGGGCCTCCTCGGGTCGGATCAGGCCGCGCCAGTCGTGCGCGGTGGAGTGGAGCGCGTACCGGAGCGCGTCACAGCTGTGGTCGTTGAGCTTGAGCGGCTTGTCCTCGCCGCGCTCGGCCGCGGCGTCGTCCCAGGCGTAGCCGGGGAGTTCCTCGATCAGGCCGGTGCACGAGCGGTGGATGGACAGGAGACCGGAGCCGAGCGCCACCGAGACGGAACGGATGCCGTCCAGTACGTCGTTGACGGCCGGGGTGACGCCCGTCAGGCCGTCCTGCCAGAGCTGGGTGGAGAACGAGGCGGCGGACGGGTCGACGAACACCCACTCGGGGTGGGCATCGAGGCGGGCCAGCCAGTCGCGCATCCGTGCCGAGTACTGGGCGTCGGTGAGCTGTTGGCGGGCCGCCCGGCTGTCGTGCCGGTACTCGGACGCGGCGTACAGCCGGCCGTCAGTGCCGTGCCCGATCAGCAGCGCTGAGAGGGGGTTGACGGTGCCGTAGTCGACGCCGACGCACGTCCACCGGGCGATCTGCGGCAGGACGTCGATGACGTGCCGGCCGGGGTCGAACATGTCGTAGACGGCGCCCTCGGCCTGCACCCAGGCGCCGTCGATGAAGCGCTTGTACCAGAGGCCGACGTACTCGGCTTTGAGGCTGGCGACGTATTCGGGCGCCAGGCTCGGGTTGTCGTCGAGGGTGAAGTGCCAGCTGCGGAGGTCGAGCTCGCCGGCGCGCTGGATGAACCGCCGGCGGAGCCAGTGCGCGGGGCCGTCCGGGTTGGTGGTGGCGAGCAGCCGGGCCCCGGGGACGCTGAGGCGGCCGAGGAGCTGATTCCAGAATCCCTCGGGCATGAGGGTGGCTTCGTCGACGTACGCCAAGCACGCGGTGAGGCCGCGGAGCCGGCCCTCGGCGCGGGCGTCGCTCGCGCCGATCAGGTGCACGGTGCGGCCGAGGATCACCGCGGTGGTGGCGCCGCGGGTGTGGTGCACCTGCCGGGCGACCGGGCCGAACAGCTCGATCGTCTGCAAGGGGTCGAGGACGTTGCGCTCGATCGTCTGCAAGCTGCGGCCGACGACGACGATCAGGCCTGTTGACGGGGCGTTGACGACCGCCAGGAGGAAGGCGATCAGCGAGGCGATCGTCTTGCCGGACCTGATCGCGCCGGACCAGATGTTGATGCGGCTGGTGGCCTGCGCGATGGAGCGGACCTGCTTCGGGGAGAGCGGGAGCTGCTCCAGCATCAGCCCTCCCCGGGTTCCTCCTCCGCCTCGTTGATCCGGGCGATGCCGGCGGCCAGGGCGCCGAGCATGGACAGGGCGTCGTCCGCGCCCGCGGTGGGCTTGGGCGGCACGAGCTTGAGGGAGCGGTCGATGGCGAGGCCGGCGGCGCCGAGCAGCGACCGCTTGTCGGCCGGGGTGGGCTCGGGTTGCAGCCGCTCGTCGTACTCGTGGTCCTTGCCGCCCCAGTCGAAGTACAGGTGGGGCTGCCAGAGCTGGGCGCGAAGGCGTTCGGCGTCCTGGTGGAGATCGTGGGCGAGGGTGGTGCGCCGCTCCTCGAGGTCGATGAGGCGGGCCTCGGTGGCGGCGACGACCTCGGCCGCGCGGGCGAAGCTGCCACCGGCGGCCTGCACGGTGCCAGTGACGATCCGGGCGGACCGGCCGGTCCGCCTCATGATCTCGTTGCGGGAGACACCCTCGGAGTGAAGACGGAGGATCTCGGCGCGCTCGGCATCGGTGACCGGGCTCGGCTTGCGCTTAGCGGGCGGCACGGTCACCTCCGCTGTCAGCTGGTGCGCTCAGGCCAGTGCCAGGTTCCGCCGGCGTGCGCGGGCTCGGTCCAGCCGCACGCGCAGTAGCGGAACGGGGCGCTGTGCGAGGCCTCGTCGGGACAGGCCGGTGTACCGGGCTGGCTGCCGCCGTCGTCGTACGTGGCCTGATTGAAGAACATGCCGCTCGGGTTGAGCACCGCGAGGCCGACCACGGCGGGGTCGTCGGTCAGCTCGGTGACGACGGCGGCCCGGCACTCCTTGCCGTACTCGCCACCGGGGGTGCCGTGGCTGGTGTAGTGGACGATGCGGCCGACGGCGGGCTGCTGCACGGTGGCCTCCTGGGGAAAAGGGGCGGCCCGCCAGCGGGGGGAGTCTGGCGGGCCGGGTCTGAGAGCTGATCGGCGCCCTGTTGCCTAGGACAGGGCGCCGCCACGGTCCTCACGGATACCGCATCCCAGCCGCCACCGCGGTCACACAGTTGTGGAGAGCATCGGCGACGGGTCGGGGACCTCTGTGGGGCAGCGTTGGGCTGCCGGGGAACGACGGGGGCCCCGCGGCTACTGCTCGGCCGCGGGGCCCTCGGGGTGTCTGTGGTGTCCGGGCACGCCGGACGTGGGGCCAGTGTGGATCACTGGCCGCCGGGACGTCAAGCGGCGGCGCGGAGGGCCTGCTCGGCGGGGTAGGTCGCGAGCACCGGCTCCAGGCGCTCGACCTCGGCGCGGAGGGTGCCGCGGATCAGGGCGTCCGAGAGCGGCCGGCCGTCGGGGCCGAGGTAGCCGGCGGTGGTGAGTGCGGTCCGCATGGTGGTGGTGCCCGGTCGGTAGCCGTCGGCGTAGAGCGGGCGGATCACCGCGCACCGCTGGTCAGCGTAGGCCGGCGGCAGGGCGGGCGGCGCGGCCGGCATTGGGGGCAGGGCCGGGGCGGTAACGGCCGTCAGCGGGGCGGCGACGGGCGCCGGAGCCGCGGTCTCGCGGGCGCCCGGACGCGGGCCGGCAGGCTGCTCGGCGGCGGTGAGCGCGCGGTAGATCTGCCGCATCAGCGCCGTGTACGCGAGCAGGGCGGCCACCGGGGGAACGGCGGCGACCACCTGGGTGGTGGCGTCCACGCCGGCACCGACGGAGACGACGTTGAGGATGATGCTGCCCGCGGAGCCGACGGCGACGAGCACCATGGCGAGCAGGTCGAGGCGGCGGAGCAGGCTCGCGCGCAGGACGAGTAGCTCACCGACGACGATGAACGAGTCCAGCGTCGCGGGCCAGGCCCAGGCGCGGGCGCCGGCCAGGTGGTGACCGGTCGCCAGGTCGTGCAGGGCCTCGTAGCTGAGCCAGAACGCTACGGCAGTCAGGGCGATGGTGACGAGGGCGGCGCCGATGGTGAGGCCGAGGACGGCTCCGGACCGGTCGGGCACGGCGATAGGGTGGCTGGTAGCCATGGAGGTCACTCTCCGGTGGTCAGGGCCCGCTCGGCGTTGCAGTCGCCGCCGCGGGCCCGATTCGTTTGTGCTGCTCAGCCTACCGTGCTGAACGTCAACACGTGCTCTTCGCAGGGGTGTTGGCGGCCCGGATGTCCCGGATGTGGGCGACGGTGTCGCACGTGGCGCACTCCCATTCGCCGAGGTCGAGGTCGTAGGCGATGCGGCCACAGTGGGTGGGGACCTGCTCGGTGCCGAGCTGGGTGAGCGTCCAGCCGTCGTCCGCGGTGGTGGTGTCGGTCATGTGGCCAGTCTTCCGTGGCCGGGCCCGCCCCGGGGGTGGTTTCCGGGGCGAGCCGTTGACGGGCGTCAGGCGGCGCGGAGCCGGTCGAGGAGCTCGGTGCCGGACCACTGGGCCGGGCAGCCGCTGCACTGCACGGTGAAGTCGGCGGCCTCGTTGGAGACGGTGAGCTGGCCGCCGCACTCGCAGACCAGGCCGGTGGGGTCGTGGTCGGCGCGGGCGAGGTCGCCGAGGGCGCGGTCGAGGCGGCGCCGGCACGAGGTGGCGACCAGGCCGATGCGGGCGCGCTGGATGTCCGACAGCGGGCGGAACGGGCCGTCGTCGCCATCAATACGGCCAGCGAGCCACTCCGCGGCCCGGGCCCCGGTCCGGCTGGCCGCCATGTTGAACCGCCAGCGGCGCGGGTCCTGCTGGTCCTTCAGCCCGGCGAGGGCGAGGGAGCGGGCGACGTCGTCGTTCGGCGAGGCGGAGCGGAACGAGGTGGTGAACGCCGGCCGCTGGATGGTGCCCGCGATCTCGTCGGCCAGGCCGAGGAGCTCCTCCTCGAGGGCGGTGATGGTGTCGAGGACGTCGACACGGAGCGGGGCGGGGCGCTGGCCGGGGGCGAGGGCGGTGCGCTCGGCACGCTCCAGGGCTGCCTCGTAGTGCTCGGCGTCGACGTCCTCGAGGTCGCGCTGGTGGTCGGCCATGCGGCCGGCCGGGGGCCAGGTCGACGGGGTGCGGGTCTGGAGGAGTTCCCGGAGGGCGGGCCACTGGGCGGCGATGTGGCGGAGGTCGTCGTGGGTGCTGGGCATGTGGTGCTCCTGTCCTGGTGGCCGGGGGTGACGGGGTGTTGACGGGTGTCAGCGGCGGGTGGGCGGGCCGTAGGGGGACTGCCAGGCCGGCCGGTCGACGGGACGGACAGGCCGGCCGTCGGCGTCGAGGAGGCCGGCGGCCTGGAGGGTGCGCTGGAGCTCGGCGAAGGCGTGGGCGAGCTGCTCGGCGGCGGCCTGGAGGGCGGGCATCAGGGCGGTGGCCATCTGCTGCCAGGCCGCGACGTGTTCGGCGAGCTGCTGGAGCGCCTGCTCGCGCTGCTCGGCGGTCAGGGGCGGCCGGTTCACGGTTGGGGCTCCTCGGTGGTGTCCTGGCTCTCCTCGAAGTGCAGGTGGAACGAGGGGCCGGGCTCGGGTGTGGCTGCGGCGATCGTGGCCCAGGCGGTGGCCAGGGCGGTTTCGATCGCGGTATGGCGGTACTCGCATTCGGTGGCCGCGGAGAGACCTTCTTGGCGGTACCGCTCAGCTCGGCGGTAGCAGTCGGCGGCGGACTCGGCCCACTGGGTGGCGCGGGCAAGGGCGTCGGTGCGGTTCACGGTCGGTGCTCCTGGTGGTAGTGGGCGGCGATCTCGGCGAAGGCGGCGTCGATCCGGGCCTGTTCGGCGGCCGCGGCGTCGGCCTCTGCGGCGGTTCCTCGGATGGCGCCGAGCATGAGGAGGCCGACGATGCTGCTCGGGCCGCAGAGCGCGAGGACGACGAGTGCGGTCACTGCCCGCCGTCCTGGTCGAGCACGATGCCGGCGCGCTCCAGGGCGGAGGCGATGTTGTCCGCGAGGTCGTCCGTGTCGACGTCGGCTGGGTCGTCGAGCAGGTCGAAATAAGCGTCGGTGGTGGTGCGGATGAGGTCGATGACCTGGTCGCGGTTCACGGCGGTCTCCTTCGGTGGTGGCCGCCCGGTGTGGGACCGGGCGGCCAGCGGGTGGGGCGGTCAGCTGACGTCGGCAATCAGCAGCCAGGTGGGCGCGATGTCGTCGGTAATGCCGAGCGCGGTGGCGGCCTCGCGGAGGTGGGCGTCCCAGTGCTGGCACTGCGCGGGGTGGAGGCGGTCCGCGGTGATGGCTTCGGGCTTGCCGAGGTCGGCGCTCTCGGTGAAGGCGGCGAGGTATGTCTTGTCGTGGTCGTAGTGGCCGGCGGTGACGTACCCGACCCCATTGCTGAGGGTGCCGAGCCTCTCCTCCAGCTCGTCGAGGCTGGTATCGGGGATCTGGGTGCCGTAGATCAGGGTGGCGCTGGTGTACATGCCCACGGTGGTCTCCTTCGGGGTGGGGCCCGGCCGGCGGTCGGCCGGCCGGGCGTTGACGGGCGTCAGCGGGGCGTCAGAGGCCGAGCGCGGCCAGCGCAGTGCGAAGTCGTGCCCGGGCCGGGTTGTCGTCGAGGTGCGCGCCGGCCACGCAGTCCGGGAGGTCGCAGCCCGGCATCACGGTGCCGATCGGGTCGCGGCCGTAGTGCTGCCGGAACGCGAGGGTGAGGACGGGCCAGCGGCGGCCGCCGTGCTTGAGGAGTGGGTGCCGGCCGTTCATGGGGCCGGTCCAGCGCACGTGGCCGTCGGCGGCCGGTTCGGTGAGCGCGGCCAACTTGGCCTCGGGGCTGGCGTAGTGGGCCGGGGTCGTACGGTGGACGCGGTAGTCGGCGGTGTCGACCTGGTGGTCCGGGGCGACGCACTCAGCCCGGCCGCAGCCCGCTTTGGCGTACCCGGCCGGGTCCTGGCCGTGCCGGATGCGGAAGGCGATCCGGTGGGCGCTGTAGCCGCGCCCGGAGTGCCGCATCACGCGGGCGCCGGCCGTGGTGTGCTCCCCGGTCCACTCCAGGTGCCCACCGCCGGCCGGGCGGGTCCGCTGACGCCACTTCTCCTCAACGGTGAGGGGCTGCGCGGGCACAGCGGGCAGGCCGAGGACGTCACGGAGCCGGGCGACGTCACTCTTGTCGACATGGAGCTGCCGGGCGACCGAGCCGTTGCTGTGGCCAGCGCGGAGCAGGGCCTCGGCCTCGGGGAGCTTGGTGGGATGCATGGCGGACTCCTGTTCGTCGGGCGCGCGCGGACTGGGCCGGACCGGTCCGCCGCCGAGGTGCCGTGCTGGGTGCTCGGCGGCGGACCGGTGGGGTGGGGGCTAGAACGGGGGCTCGTCCGTGGTGGGGGTGTTGGTGTTCCAGGGGTCGTTGTGGGGCTGCTGGCGGGTCTGCTGGGGCCTCTGGGGCTGCTGCCGCTGCTGGCCGTTCTGGGGGCTGTTCTGGCCGTCGCGCTGGGCCTTCTTCACCGTGGCGGTGGCGTAGGCGAGGGAGGGGCCGATGGACCGGATGGTCAGGGTGACCTTGGAGCGCTTCTGGCCGTCCTGCTCCCACGTCTCGGTGCGGGGTTCGCCGGTGACGAGGACCTCCATGCCCTGCTGGAGGGTTTCGGCGATGTGCTCGGCGAGGGCGTTCCAGGCGGTGCCGTCGATCCAGAGGGTGTCGCCGTCCTCCCACTGCTGGGTCTGGGGGTTGAGTCGGCGGGCCTGGAAGACCAGGCGGAGCTTGGCGACGGGGTGGCCGTTGGGGGTGAAGCGGAGTTCGGGGTCGGCGACGACGCGGCCGATGCCGGTGAGGGCGGGCAGGGACATGGGGTTCTCCTCGGTGTTGGTGGAGTTGGGGTGTCGGGTGGTCAGGAGAGAGCGCCGGTGGGGCTGTGGCCGGTGAACCGGTCGGCGTCGACGGGTGTGTAGGAGCGCCAGGGCCATCCGCCCTGCTGGCCCTGGCAGATGAAGGCCGGCCAGGCGCGCTCTTCGCGGGCGCCGCGCCAGGGGATGATGCGGCGGGCGCGGTCTTCCTCGGCGGAGCGCTGGTCTTCGACGGGGCGCATGCCCATGCCGTATTCGGGCCAGCGCAGCCAGAGGCCGGAGCCGACGGGGGCGAGCGGGCGGGGGCCCTGGCCGTTGCCCTTCGCGGCGTGGGCCTCGAGGACCATGGCGCTGTTGGAGACGAGGCGGGCCTGGTCGAGGGCGACGGTGACCTTGCGGGCGTCCGACTCGCTGTTCGGGTCGGCTTCGTGCAGCCGGTAGATCGGGCCGACGACGAGGAGGTCGGGCTGGACTTCCTCGACGCGGCGCATCAGCCAGGCCCGGCCGGCGGCCCGGGTGAGGTCGACGCCTTCGGGCCGCAGGTCGAACGAGAACATGCCGCGGCGGACGGGCATGCGCTGGGCGGCTGCGATCTCGAACAGGCGGCTGTAGTGGCGCCTGCTCTGGCGGACGTTGTTCTCGCAGTCGAGGACCAGGACCTTCCGCGGGCCGTGCTCGGAGGGGCGGCCGTCGAACGGGAGGATGCCGGCGGCGATGCACACGGCGATCTGCCGGAGCAGGACGGACTTGCCGCCGCCCTCGCCCGCGGTCCAGATGCACCTTTCGCCGCGCTCGAGGTATCCGGGGCTGACCCAGTCGTATCCGGGGTCGGGGCCGTCGAGGAAGTCGAGCATGTCGACCACGGGCCGGTCTTCGGCGGCGCGGCCGGCGTCGCGCACGGTGCGGGTCATGTCGACGGCGGTCTCGGCGAGGTCTCCAGCGTCGGCGTCGCCGTCGGGGATCCAGCCGAGGGCGGCGATGCGCTGGCCGGTCTCGATGAGGGCGCGCCGCTGGGCGAGGTCGCGGATTCGCCAGGCGAGCCACTCGGCGGCGCCGCCGACCTGGGCGGCCTGGATGCACGTGTGGATGGCGCCGGGTCCGCCAACGCGGCCAAGGTGGCCCTGGGCCTGGAGCTCAGCGGTGACGGTGTACGGGTCGAGGGGGTCGCCGCGGTCGACGAGGGCGGTAAGCGCACCGTGGATGAGGGCGTGGGCGGGCCGGTAGAAGTCGGCCGGGGCGACGGGGTGGTCGCGCAGGAGGCGGCGGCCGTTGGCGGCGAGGACGACGGTGCCGAGGTAGGCGGCCTCGGCACCGAGGTCGTTGGGGCGGGCCTGCTCGAAGTCGCCGATGCCGTCGAGGTCGGGCGGCGGGGCGGTGGTGGTGGTCATCAGAAGATCCCTCGGTCTTGGTAGTCCTGCTGGCTCTGCTGGGGCGCGGGGGGCTGCGGGGTGTGCAGCTCGTCGTCGTAGCGCTCGCCGTTGATCCAGGTCGTCGGGTGCGGGATGAACTTCGGGTCGGTGTTGGTGGCCCGCCAGTGGGCGGCGTGTCGGGGGACGGCGGCGACGATGGCGGCCGGATCGGCTCCGCGTTTCAGGGCCTTCGTCCACGCGGTCCTGGCGGTGCCCTTGCCGACCTTCTTCGGGTAGGCGGTCCAGAACGCGTCGAACAGGTCCGGCGGCGGGGCGGGTGAGATCCGAGGGGAGGGAGAGTTATCTCCACTGAGGGGACTGAGGGGTAGGGGTCCGGGTTTTCCGGACCCTTTCCGGGGAGAATCCGGACCCTTTCCGGGAGTTGAGTCCGGGTTCTCCGGACCCTTTCCGCCCTCATTGGGTCCGGGTTCTCCGGACGCATTCGACGGGTTAGGGTCCGGGTTCTCCGGACGCATTGAGTCGTCAGCATCCGGGTTTTCCGGACCCTTTCGGGTCTCCTCGGCGGCGAGGGCGGGGATGCGGTACACGGCCCGGCGGCCGCGGTGGCCCGACTCAAGCACCTCGAGGACACCCTTCTGGCGGAGCGCCTTGAGGACCTCGTACCGGCTGGAGCGGCCAGGGATCCGCATGCGGCGGACGGTGTCCTCGTCGTCTTCGATGCCGGGCCAGCAGGCGCGGGTGGCGTCGTTGGCGTCCTCCGCCAGCACGGCGAGGACCCACGCCTCGCGGTGCGTCAGCGTCGAGGGCGCATGGTCCATCACCTCGACGATCAGGCGGATTCCCACGTGCTGCTGTCCTTCGGGTTGGGGGCGGGACGGTTGGTGCTGGCGCTGGCGGCCGGGTGGTCGTCCGCCGGCGCCAGCGGTCTACTGGGCGGTCAGCTGCTCGTACAGGGCCTGGCAGTTGTCGCAGCCGCAGGTGACGAAGCCGTTGTTGCCGCCGATGCGCTCGCCGGGCGTGACGACCCGCGCAATCGGCCGGGCCTTGACGTCGAAGGTGGGTGCGAGCACCGACTTCACCGACTTGCGGCAGCCCCCGCCGCACGAGAGGCCGGCGCGGGCCTGGCACGCGGTCTTGGCTGCGCCCGCCTTGTGCTGGGCGTCCATGTGGCCGCAGCCGCAGCGGTGTCCGATGTACGCCATGGGTCAGTCCTTCGGGGAGAGGCGGGAGGGGAGGTCACGCGGCACGGTCGGCCTCAGGCCGGGCGGCCCGGTAGGCGTCGACGACCGGGCGGGGAATCAGGCCGACGGCGGCGACGGGGTGGCCGTTCTCGCGGGCCCAGGACCGGATCAGGGCCGTCTCGGTGGCGTCCGGCCGGGCGGCCGTGGAGCGGGCCGCCGGGGTGCCCTTCGCCGCACGGAGGGCCCGCTCGGCGTTGGCCAGGTCGGCCCGGGCCGCCTCAACGCGCTTCTCGGCGGCCTGGATGGCCTCCTCGCGGCGCTGGGCCTGCTGGAGGTCGGCCAGGGCCGTCCGGGCCTGCTCGGCGAGACGCCGCATGCGGCCGGAGGTGTGCTGCATGCCCCACGTGATGAGTCCGGCGGCCGCGGCCGGCACCGGGTCGTGCCGGTCGGCGACGAAGGGCACGCCGGAGCGGGCGACCGCGGCGGCGATCTGGTGCTCGGTCAGGCCGGTTGCCTTGGTGATTGCGGCGACGGTCTCGCCGTTCTTGTACATGGCGACGGCGATGGTGGTGTCCACGGGTCAGCCCTCCTGTCCTTCGGTGTCCTGCTTCTCTTTGGCGACCCAGCGGGCCACACGGCGCGGGAGGAGGTCCGCGCGGACGGCCATCTCCTCGTACGGCACCCCGGCCCGCCACATGGCCCGGACGGCGATGCGCTTCTCGGCGTCGCTGAGGGTCGGCAGGGGCTCGACCCCGTTGGCGGCGCGCTGCACCGCGACCAGGTCCAGACCGTCGGCGTTGGTGGTGTCGGTGGTGCTCACCCAGATGCACGGGCGGTTGCTCAGGAACGTGGTGCTTCCGGGGATGGTGTCGACGGTGCGGGAGCGGAGCTGGGGCATCAGTCGCTCACCGCCGTGACGGTGGACACCCAGGACAGGGCGTCGTGGTCGAGGCGGAGCCGGGCCCGGGTGACGGCGACGTACGCGAGGCGGGCCTCTTCCCGGCGGATGATCCGGTGCCCGGTGGCCGGGTCGGGCTTGGGGGCGCGGAAGTCCCCGTGGATCCGGACGGCCGGCCACTCGCGGCCCTTGGCCTTGTGCGCGGTGGTGACGGTCAACTCGGCCGCGTCCTCGGAGGCGAGGGCGTCCGCCGCGTTCGCGATCTCCTCGGCGCCGTAGTCGTCGATCAGCTTGACGAGGACCTTGAGGCTGCCGTCCTCCTCCTCCGCGTACTCGCGCACCGCCGACCAGGTCGGGAACGCGAGCAGCTCGGGGTGGTCGGTGACGCGGCCGTTCTGGAGGTCGCGGGCGGCCCAGGCGAGCCGCTTCATGTCCCCACCGCCACCGACCAGAGCGACCTTGCGGCCGGCCTTCAGCGCTTCGAGGACGACACCAACCGCACCGGCGTTGGTCCTGCACAGGATCGCGTCGGGATCGTCGACCGGCCCGGTGGTGCTCTCGCAGCCGCCCCAGCCGGTGAGCCGCAGATCGGTGCCGACCAGGTACAGCCACTGGTTCGCCGCGTCGGCGACGGCCGGGCCAAACCTGAACGACTGGGAGAGGGTGGAGAGCTGGGCGCCCAGCTCACGCTCGAACGTGCCGAGGGCGTCGCGGGCGCCGCGCCAGGCGTAGATCTGCTGGGCGGAGTCGCCGACGGCGATTCGCTGGGCGTGGTCCTGGTCGAGGAGCACCCGGGCGAGGACGTCGTTCGTGTCCTGGGCCTCGTCGAGGAGGACGACGTCCGCGGGCAGCCGCGGCCGACTGAGCGCCCACAGCTTCAGGTAGTGGTCGTGGCTGAGCTTCAGCACGCTGTCCTCGCGCCGCAGGTCGGCCCACGCGGCGTGGGCGACCGGCAGCACCACCGCGGTGAGCGCGGCCCGGGCGTCCGGACTGGTGAGCCCGTCGTACCGGGGGATGTGCCGGGCGGCGAGGTTGTCGTCCGCGGAGTGGCAGAACCGCTCGACGGTCTCCAGCGCGGCGCGCATTGCGATCTTGCTGGTCACGGCTTTGACGTGGCCGAGGTCGGTGGGGATGCGCTGGATGCCGCCGGTGATGCGGTCGACGTCGAGGGCCTGGGCGGCCTGGAGGGCGGTCTGGCGCGGCCGCTGGATGCGCGGCAGGTACCGCGGGTCGAACGCCAGGCCGTGCCCGGTCGACGCGCTCACGTTGGCCGGGAACGAGCGCTTCGCGTCGGCGGCAATGCTGCGGTTGTAGGCGACGTACGCCATACGGCGGCGTGAGTCTGTGCGGGCGATCAGCTTGAGGGTGCTGGACTTGCCGCATCCGGCGCCGGCCTGGATGACGAGGTCGGTGCCGTCGCCGTACGCCGCGATCGCGTCGGCCTGCTCGGGGGTCGGGGTGACCACGGGGTGTACCTCCTTTCTGAGGGGTGGGCGGGGCCGCGCGGTGGCGGGGAGGGGCGCGCGGCCCCGCCGGATTCGGGGTGGGTCAGGCCGCGTCGGCGTTGGCGGTGCGCCGGGCCATCTCGCGGAGCCACGCCGCCGGGTCGGGCTGCGTTGCGGAGGTGTCCAGGACGTCGATGACCTCGCCCGCATCCGCCTTCGTCAGCTCGTTCGCGGTGCTGATCTGGCGGCCGATCAGGGCGCCGAGGACCGCGTGCCGCTCGTCGCGGTCGGTGATGCCGGCCTTCGTCAGCACGGCGTGGATACGGCGCATCTGCGGCGGGGTCGCGGGCTCCGGGGTGTCCAGACGCCCGGCGGCGGCCGCGGCGTCCGCGAGCGAGTGAGGGATGGATCCGTTCACGCCGGCCGCCGGGTCCGGGTTCGCCTCCGTACGGGCGGCCGGAGCCACCGGGGACGGGTTCGGGACGGCGGCCGGCTTCAGCGACTTCCCGCGCTCCGCGATGAGGTCTCCCACCGCCGACCGCTCACCGGTGACCGGGTGGGCCGCCGGGTGCCCGAGGATGCCGCGCCGCTTCGCCTGGGCGTGCAGGTCGATCGCGCCCTGGTAGGTCATCCCGTCGGCGAACAGCTCGTCGAGGATCTGCTGGACCGGGTCGACGCCCTGGCCGAGCTGCTCGAGAATCTGCCGTCCGAGGTCTTCGCCAGGGTGACGGATGGCCAGGCCCTCGAGGGGTTCGTACCTCGTCTTGGTCACCGTGCCCGTGCCCTCAACGAGGTCGATGATCAGGCCCAACTCGTAGTCGGAGCTCTCGCGCTGAACCACCTTCGTCCCGACCTTGGTGATCTTCTTCTTCGGGCCGGACTCGTCGATGAGGTAGTCCGTCTTGGTCCGCATCGTCACGATCAGGTGGCCGCTGAAGTTCAGCAGGGCGTCCAGCATGTCCTGCTCGATGGGGTTGCCCTTCTTCCAGCCTCCGAAGGTGCCCAGAGCGCCGGATCCGGCCGCCTCGACGATCTCCAGGAGGCCGCCGCGGCCGTTCCAGAAGTGCGACCAGGAGTCGATGATGAGGACCGCGATGCCGGCCTGCTCGGCGGCCTGGACCGCCTGGATGAGGTTGCGCGGGTCGTAGGAGTCCATGGGCATGTGGCCGAACTGGTGCCCACCGAGGTGGGGCTTGCCCGGGACGACGGCGTAGGTGAGGGCGGAACGGCGCTCGGTGTCCACCAGGCCGATCGGGCCGCCCTGGGCGAGGCCTTCGGCGAGACGGAGCGCGGTCTTGGTCTTGCCGGACCCGGCGGGGCCCTGGAGGCCGACGCGGGCCCGGGCCGTCTCGCGGCTCGCGGGGGCGAAGCTGAAGGCGTTCACTTGGGGTCCCTCTCGGTGGTGCGCTGGCGGGGGATGGTGATGGTGCGGGCCCGGCGGTAGGCGCGGCGCCGGCGGCGGCGGTCGAGCTGCTCGCGGGTCGGCCACACGCCGATCACGACGAGCGCCACGACGGGCAAGCCGAACAGGAGCAAGGCGGTCACAGGACACCGCCCTTGAGGCGCGCGATCTCCGCCCGGGCCTCGACCAGCTCGTCCGCGGCCGTGCGGTTCCGCTCGGCCGTCGCCGCCACCGTGTCCCGCCAGCGCTGGACCTCGGCGAGCACCCGGTCCGCGACGGCCAGCATCTCGGCGTCGGTGACGTCGTCCGTTCGGCGGTAGATGGTGAACTGGTCGCCCGCGACACCGTTCGGGTGGATGTACAGGGCGCCCTCGGAAGCGCCCATGGTGTCGACGTAGCCCCTGGCGGACCACCAGGTGGTGGTGTTGCTCATCGGGCCCTCCTCTTCTGGTCGTTGTGGTGGCGGGCGGCCCGCAGGCGGCGGCGGTGAGCACGGCGACGGACCTCGTCCGGGTGCACCCAGCACCGCACCGCGACCCCGGCCAGCGGCGCCGCGACCAGCAGCACCAGTACGGGCGTCAGCTCCTCCGGCCCGGTCACTGGGTGCCGTCCCGCAGAGTGTCCGCGCGGAGCTGGGCGACCTCCGCGGCGTAGGCCCGCGACGTCTTCGCCTCCCAGCTGGCCGGGTCGCCGTGGGCGTCGATGAAGACGTCCATCAGTGCCTGCTCGCCCGGCATCGGCTGGCGCACCGGCAACTCGGCAGCGTGGGCCGCCATCCGCTGGATCGCCGCCTGCTGCGGCTCGTTGAGCTCGGCCATCACACCGTCACCGCCGTCCGGATCGGGGCGACCGCGACCAGGCGCACCATCACGTCCTGGA
This sequence comes from Kitasatospora sp. NPDC056181, assembly GCF_042266225.1. Lineage (NCBI taxonomy): Bacteria > Bacillati > Actinomycetota > Actinomycetes > Kitasatosporales > Streptomycetaceae > Kitasatospora > Kitasatospora sp. NPDC056181. The sequence goes on along the minus strand of NZ_JBHJUK010000079.1, from coordinate 3,590 downwards.
CCGTCGCCGACACCGTCCACCGCAGGCCGCCGTCGACACGGTCCGACCACACACCGTGCGCACCGACCGACCGGCGCCACCCGTCGAGGGCGATCACCGCCCGCGGCCCGTCGAAGCGGCCAACGACCGCGCCGTCCGCGCCGACCGTCCACACCGGCGCCGTGCTCGCGCCGGCCGCAGCGGCCACACGGGCCAGGTGCACGACGGCCTGCATCGCGGCGGCCTGAATCGCCACGTCGAGAGTGCTCATGCCGCGACCCGCCCGGTGCTCGTGCGCACGGCCCACGGGCACATCGCCCGAACCAGCGCGGTGTCCGGCAGGGACTCGGTCTCGCCCGACTCCGTGACGACGGACAGGTGGACGGCCGGGACCCCGGGGATCGGCCCGTACGAGAGCACCCAGGACAGACCACCGCGGGTGGTCAGGGCGCCGCCGGGGCGGGCCTCGTACTGGCCGCCGACTGCGGTGCCGTGCGGGGTCAGCGCCTCGTACCAGGCCGACAGCTCCTGGACGTTCGCGGCCCGCAGTGTGACGCGGCGCCCGTCCGCGGCGAAGTCGACTGCGGCGGCCAGGTCGACAGCGGGGAGTCCGGTGCGGCCGCGGAGGACGGCGATGCCGGCCAGGACCGTACGGGCGGGGATGGTGGGGGTGGTCACCGGGGTCGGCCCGGTGGGCGAGTGGGTAGGCTGCAACATGCGGCCCGCCTCCTTCTGTGATGGTTGATCGGTGGGCCGGGGCCGTCCCTGGAGTCCAAGCCGGGGCGGCCCGACCTATGTCGGGGGTGGGTCAGGCGGTGCGGCGGCGCGGCTTCGCCACGGGCGTCCGGTAGAGCCCGTAGATCGCGAGCAGGTCGTCGCCGGAGATGACCAGGCGCCGTCCGATCCGGCTGTGGGGCCACCCGAGGTGGTTGATCCCGTCTCGAATCGTTCGCTCACTCAGTCGGATGCACTCGGCGGCCTCGGCCACCCGGTAAAACCGGTCGCGCTCGATTGCGGGGATGTGCGAGATGGCGGTCGCCATGTCACGTCCTCTTCGTGCGGGCCTCGCCCGGGGCGAGGATCTCGTCGTCGGTCGCGCTGAGGTGGTCGCGGAGAGCTGCGTAGACGCTCGGCCGGACCCTGTTGCGCGAGCCCGTTTCGATCCGGCTGAGGTAGTTGGCCGTGATACCGGCCTGGCTGGCGAGCATGGACATGTCCACACCTGCGAGCTTCCGAATTCTGCGGATGGCCGAGCCGTCAACCTCGACAGTGGATCGCTGGGGCATGACCCGAAGGTATCAGCTTCCATCAGCTTCCGCTAGCAGTAGCTAGCGATAGATAGCGGAAGCTGGTTGTTCGGTGCGGCCTCACCTAGGCGGAGGTGGGCGAAAACCGGCCCTACTGGCACCCGCTCCTGACAGTGACTGGGCGGTCCTGTCATGATGTGTGACATGCCTCCACAAGCTGATGGCCTGCAGCGGCTCGCTGGCGCAGTCCAGCGTCGCCGCGCAGAGCTCCGCCTCTCGAAGGACGAGTGCGCGCGCCGCGCCTCCATGTCCATCACGACGTGGCGGCGGGTCGAGGACGGCGATCCGGTCCGAGACACGACCTACGCGCGAGTGGACGAGGTGCTCGGCTGGGAGCTGGGCGCGTCCGCGCGCATCATCGACGACCCCACTGCCGAACCGATGCTGTCCGAGGTTCACGGAGGGGTCCGCTACTCACAGCCGGCGATCAGCGAGGACAGGCTTCGACACGCGATCCAGAACGCGACGATTGCGACCGCCCCCACCCTGACTGGCGCTCAGATCAAGGAGCTCCAGGAGCGGGCCATCGAGGAGCTCCGCCGTCAGGGCCTGCTACCGGAAAACTAAGGGTCGTACCCGCAGAGATTGACCGTAAACATGTAGTCACGGCCAGTCATTTTGTGGAATCATTAACCCACTTGGGGGCGCCATCCTCACTCTGGGATGGGCCAATGCACGTCTGCACGTCCGCCGACCTCGGACCCTCATTCATCGCCTGGGCCGGCGTAGTAAATGGAACCGTTGTGGCGCTCGTGACTACGCGCGCGCACGAGGATGACGAGACCGCCGGCCAAGCGGCCGAGCTGCTGCGCGAGTACGGCGTCGACTGCGGCGCCTGCCCGTCCTGCCCGCTCGGGCTCGCCCGGGCGGTGAACTGATGGGATGGTCCGAGAAGCGCGGCACCACGTGGCGCGCGCGGTTCAAGCTGCCGAACGGCAAGTACGACTCGGAGCCCGGCTTCCTGACCAAGACTCAGGCCGATGCCTACTGGCAAGCTCAGGAGACCGACGTCCGCCGCGGCGACTGGTTCGACCCCAGCGCGGGCGAGACCATGACGTTTGCCGAGTGGGCCGACCAGTGGCTGGCGACGATCGACGTCTCCCCCGGCACCGAGTACAACTACGTCAAGCGGATCCGCCGTCTCAACTTGCGGTGGGGTGATGTCCCTCTGTCCCACATCACCACCAACGCCTACCTGGTCTGGGAAAAGGCCACGCGGAAGGAGCTGTCTGCAAACTTTGCGTCCGTGGTCATTCAGCTCTTCCGCATGATCGTCGACGATGCAGTCGCTCACAGGCCCCCGCTCCTGAAGGTCTCACCTCTGCCGGCGATCAATCGACGACGCGGGCGGTACGTGCCACCAGTCCGCAAGGAAGTGCCGACGCTCGCCCCCGAGCAGGTGGAGCAGGTGGCCGAGAACGCCCGCGCGGTGTGGGGGCTGACCGGGTACGTGGCGATCCTCGCCAAGGCGTACTGCGGCCTGCGCCAGGGCGAGCTGTACGGGCTCCGCCGGGAATGGTGCTACCCGTCGTGGCCGGCCTCCGACCCCGGGTGGCCCGACAACCCGGCGGGGAAGGCCGCAGAGCGGAAGCGGGTGAAGGCGGCTCAGGAGCGGTACAAGGACATGCCGGCACTGCGCGTGCAGTGGCAGCACCAGTACGTGTCGCCCCCCGAGGGTGGCAAGCGGCAGCCGGAACTGGTGCTGCCGAAGTACGGGTCCGTCCGCGACCTCGTGGTGCCGCCGTTCCTTGCGGAGCTGCTGGCCGAGGTGCTGCAGTCGCACGACAGCGAGTGGGTGTTTCCGTCGCTCACGGGTGGGCCGTTGCTTCTCACCGATTTCTCTACCTACATCTGGAAGCCGGTGATTCAGGGGGCGGAGGCGCGGACCGCGAGGTCCGACTTTCACCGTCCGGCGATCAAGCCGCTCGACGGCCTGGAGGACGCGGTCCCGCACTGGCTCCGGCACGCGATGAAGCGGTGGCTCGACGAGGACGGCCACCACTCTCGGGTCGCCGTGGAGACCCGCATGGGGCACCGGATGCAAGGGGTCGAGGATGTGTACGCTGCTGTTACGCCCGGCATGGAGCAGAGCATTGCCAAGTCGCTGCAGGAGCGCTGGGAGAAGGCACGCAGAAGTTGATCTCCCAATCGGCTCCCAGTTGATCTTAGGTGGTCGGCTAAGCTGCTGGTCAGAGACCACGACAAGGGGACGGCGGCGGCATCCACTGCATCACCCAGCAGCAGCCGAAGGCCTGACGTTCTACCTGGTCACAGCCCCTGAACTGCGACGATGGCAAATCGGAC
>NZ_JBHJUK010000078.1:0-40039 GCF_042266225.1 Kitasatospora sp. NPDC056181 | reverse complement strand
CCGGGCCCGCGCCCGGCGGCCCGCCCCGCGGCTCCGGCGGCCCCGGCCGCTCCGGCGGCCGAGTTCTCCTCGCCGGCTCCGGCCGAGGCTCCCGCCGAGCGTCCGGCCGCCCAGGCCCCGCGCCCGGCGTCCGCCCCCGCCGGTGGCGGCGCCCGTCCGGGCCCGCGTCCGGCCGGCCCGCGTCCGGGCAACAACCCGTTCACCTCGGGCAGCGCCACGGGCATGGCCCGTCCCGGCGACCGCCGTCCGGCCGCGCCGGGTGCGCGTCCGGGTGCCGGCGCCCCCGCCGGTGACCGTCCCCGTCCGGGTGGCGACCGTCCGCGTCCGGCCGGTGCTCCCGGTGCCGACCGTGGCGCCCCGCGCCCCGGTGGCGACCGTCCGCGTCCCGCCGGTGCTCCCGGTGCCGACCGTGGCGCCCCGCGCCCCGGTGGCGACCGTCCGCGTCCGGGTGCCGGCGGCCCCGGTGCCCCGGGTGCCGGTGCCCCCCGTCCGGGTGGTGCCCCGCGTCCCGACGGCATGCCCCGTCCGGCCGGTCCGCGTCCCGGCGGCCCGACCCCGTCCGGCATGCCGCGTCCGAACCCCGGCATGATGCCGCAGCGTCCGGCTCCGGGCCCGCGTCCGGGCCCCGGCGGCCGTGGCCCCGGTGGCCCCGGCGGCCGTCCGGGTGGTCCGGGTGCCGGTGGCGCCCGTCCGGGCTTCGCCGGTCGTCCGGCCGGTCCGGGCTCGCGTCCGGCCGGTGGCGGCTTCGGCGGCCCCCGTCCCGGTGGCGGTGCCCCCGGTGGCGGCGGCGGCTTCGGCCCGCGTCCCGGCGGCTTCGGCGGCCGTCCCGGCGGCCCGGGTGCCCGTGGTGGCACGCAGGGTGCCTTCGGCCGTGGCCCCGGTGGCCGTCCGGCCCGTGGTCGCAAGTCGAAGCGGGCGAAGCGCCAGGAGTACGAGGCCATGCAGGCCCCGTCCGTCGGCGGTGTGATGCTGCCTCGCGGCAACGGCCAGACCGTTCGCCTGTCGAGCGGCGCCTCGCTGATGGACTTCGCGGAGAAGATCAACGCCAACCCGGCCGCGCTCGTCTCCGTCATGTTCAACCTGGGTGAGATGGTCACCGCGACCCAGTCGGTCTCCGACGCCACGCTGCAGCTGCTGGCGGACGAGATGGGCTTCGTCCTGGAGATCGTCAGCCGGGACGACGAGGACCGCGAGCTGCTGGAGTCGTTCGACATCGACTTCGGTGCCAACGAGGGCGACGAGGACCAGCTGGCCCCGCGCCCGCCGGTCGTCACCGTCATGGGTCACGTCGACCACGGTAAGACCCGCCTGCTGGACGCCATCCGCAAGTCCAACGTGGTGGCCGGCGAGGCCGGTGGCATCACCCAGCACATCGGTGCCTACCAGGTGGCGACGATGGTGAACGGCGAAGAGCGCCCGATCACCTTCCTCGACACCCCGGGTCACGAGGCGTTCTCCGCCATGCGTGCCCGTGGTGCCAAGTCCACCGACATCGCGATCCTGGTGGTCGCGGCCAACGACGGTGTCATGCCGCAGACGGTCGAGGCGCTGAACCACGCCAAGGCCGCGGGTGTGCCGATCGTGGTCGCCGTCAACAAGATCGACGTCGAGGGCGCCGACCCGACCAAGGTCCGCGGTCAGCTGACCGAGTTCGGTCTGGTGGCCGAGGAGTACGGCGGCGACACCATGTTCGTCGACATCTCCGCGCGCCAGGGTCTCAACATCGACCAGCTGCTGGAGGCCGTGGTCCTGACCGCGGACGCCTCGCTCGACCTGCGGGCCAACCCCGAGCAGGACGCGCAGGGTATTGCGATCGAGGCCCACCTCGACAAGGGCCGCGGCGCCATGGCGACCGTGCTCGTGCAGCGCGGTACCCTCCGCGTCGGCGACTCGATCGTGGTCGGCGACGCCTACGGCCGCGTCCGCGCGATGCTGGACGAGAACGGCAACAGCCTCGCCGAGGCCGGCCCGTCCCGCCCGGTGCTGCTGCTCGGTCTGACCTCGGTGCCCCGCGCCGGCGACAGCTTCATCGTCGTCGACGAGGACCGCACCGCCCGCCAGATCGCCGAGAAGCGCTCGGCCCGCGACCGCAACGCCGCCTTCGCGCAGCGTCGCGTCCGGGTGTCCCTGGAGGACCTGGACAAGGCCATCGCCGCCGGCTCCATCGAGCAGCTCAACCTCATCATCAAGGGTGACGTCTCCGGTTCGGTCGAGGCCCTCGAGGACGCCCTCGTCAAGCTGGACGTGGGCGAGGAGGTCGAGCTCCGGGTCCTGCACCGCGGTGTGGGTGCCATCACCGAGTCCGACGTGGACCTGGCGATGGGCTCGGACGCCATCATCATCGGCTTCAACGTGCGCGCCGAAGGCCGTGCGCGCGCCGCGGCCGACAAGGAAGGCGTGGACGTCCGGTACTACTCGGTCATCTACCAGGCGATCGAGGAGATCGAGAACGCCCTCAAGGGCATGCTCAAGCCCGAGTACGAGGAGGTGCGCCTCGGCTCCGCGGAGATCCGCGAGGTCTTCCGCTCCTCCAAGTTCGGCAACATCGCCGGTGTGCTGGTCCGCGAGGGCCTGCTGCGCCGCAACGCCAAGGCCCGCCTCATCCGCGACGGCAAGGTCGTGGCGGAGAGCCTCACCATCGAGGGTCTGCGCCGCTTCAAGGACGACGCGACCGAGGTCCGCGAGGGCTTCGAGGCCGGTGTGACCCTGGGGTCGTTCAACGACATCAAGGTCGACGACGTCATCGAGACGTACGAGATGCGCGAGAAGCCGCGCGCGTAAGCGGGTGGTGTCCGGGGCCGGTCGGCGGGTGGAAATTCCCGTCGACCGGCCCCGGTCTCGCTGTGTAGGGTCCTCACACCAGCCCGGTTCAGGGCTGTCCCCGAGGCCTTCCAGGTCGGCGAGACCTGTCATACATGTTCGTGGGAACACTCACCTTCGACCTGCTCCTGGGCGACGTCCACTCGCTCAAGGAGAAGCGCTCGATCGTGCGGCCCATCGTGGCCGAACTGCAGCGCAAGTACAGCGTGTGCGCTGCCGAGACCGGGAACCAGGATCTGCACCGCAGGGCCGAGATCGGCCTCGCGGTGGTGTCCGGCGAAGCCGGGTACGTCACCGAGGTCCTGGACAGCTGTGAGCGGTTGGTCGCCGGCCGCCCCGAGGTACAGCTGCTCTCCGCCAGGAGGCGCTACCACAACGACGACGATGAATGAGGTCTGCGGAACGGACCGGCGCGAGTCGCCGTTCTCACACAGATCAGGACCGAGAGCGCCCACAAGGCTGGGCGCGGGCCGGTACTTTGGGGCGTGGGCCCCGACGGGCAGGCAGTACGCCCGGGTACCCGGCCCACTGCACGAGGAGGCAACGTGACCGACACCGCAAGGGCGCGCAAGCTCGCCGACCGAATCCAGGTGGTCGTCGCCCAGACCCTGGAACGCCGGATCAAGGACCCCCGGCTGGGGTTCGTGACCATCACCGACACCCGGGTCACCGGCGACCTGCGCGAGGCCACCGTCTTCTACACCGTCTTCGGTGACGAGGCCGAGCGCGAGGCCTCGGCCGCGGCGCTGGAGAGCGCCAAGGGCGTGATCCGTTCCGAGGTCGGCAAGATCGGGGTGCGCTTCACCCCGACGCTGACCTTCGTCGCGGACGCCCTGCCGGAGAACGCCCGGAACATCGACGACCTGCTCGACCGGGCCCGGGCCATCGACGCCGCGGTGCGCACCACCGCGGCGGGCGCGACCTACGCCGGCGACGCCGACCCGTACAAGGTCCCGGCGTCCGAGCGTGACGACGAGGACGAGTAGTCATGGCGGGTGAGCCGGCGGCGGCCGGTTCGACAGCGGGACCAACCACGGGGGCGTCCTCCACCACCACGGTGGAGGGTGCCCTCGCGGTGCTTCCGGGGCCGCGCGCCGAGGAGAGCGGCTTCGAGCTGGTCTGGCAGCAGGTCGTGGCGGAGATCGGGCGGGCCCGTTCGATCGACCTGATCTGCCACATCTGCCCCGACGGCGACGCGCTCGGGTCGGCCCTGGCGGCCGCCCTGGCGCTGCGCGGGCTCGGCCACGAGGTCCGGGTCTCCTTCGGTGACGACCCGCAGATCGTGCCCGAGTCGCTGGCGTTCCTGCCCGGCCAGGAGCTGATCGTGCCGGCGTCCGAGGTGCCCGACACCCCCGAGCTGGTGCTCTGCTTCGACGTCGCCGCCGAGAGCCGGCTCGGCCTGCTGCACGACAAGGCCTTCGCCGCGCCCGTGCTGGTGGTCATCGACCACCACGCCTCCAACCCGGGCTTCGGCACCCACCAGCTGATCGACCCGACCGCCCCGGCCACCGCCGTCCTGGTGGACGAGCTGCTGCGCCGGCTCGGAGTCGAACTCGACCAGCCGCTGGCCACCTGCCTCTACACCGGGGTCGCCACCGACACCGGCTCCTTCAAGTACCGGGCCACCACGCCCGCGACCCACGAACTCGCCGGGCGGCTGCTGGCCACCGGCATCCGGCACGACCTGATCTCCCGGCAGCTGTGGGACACCTCCTCCTTCGGCTACCTCAAGGTGCTCGCCCGCGCGCTCGACCGGGCCGTCTACGAGCCCGACGCGGCCGGCGGCCTGGGCCTGGTGTGGACCTGGGTGCCGTACCAGGACCTCGCGCTGTTCAGCGTCACCGTCGAGGAGATCGAGGGCCTGATCGACATCGTCCGCCGCCCGGCCGAGGCCGAGGTGGCGCTGGTGCTCAAGCAGGACCCGGACGGCACCCTGCGCGGCTCCTCGCGCTCCAAGGGCGCGGTGGACGTCGCCGCGGCCTGCGCGGGACTCGGCGGCGGCGGGCACACCTTCGCGGCCGGGTTCAGCGCCCGGGAGGACGTGGAGACCGTGGTCGGGCGGTTCCGGGCCGCGTTGCGGCCCGTCAGTTGACCATCCTTAGAGAAAGAACTTGATGAAGCGCAAAGGCACCGGTCCGGACGGCCTGGTCATCGTCGACAAGCCGGAGGGCATCACCTCGCACGGGGTGGTCGCCAAGCTGCGGTGGCTGGCCGGGACGCGGAAGGTCGGCCACGCCGGCACGCTCGACCCGATGGCCACCGGCGTGCTGGTCATCGGCGTGGAGCGGGCCACCCGGCTGCTCGGGCACCTGATGCTCACCGCCAAGACGTACGAGGCGACCATCCGGCTCGGCCAGACCACCGTCACCGACGACCGGGAGGGCGAGGTCACCTCGTCCACGCCGGCGGACGGCGTGGACCGGGGAGCCGTCGAGGCCGGGATCGCCGCGCTCACCGGCGAGATCATGCAGGTGCCGTCCAAGGTCAGCGCGATCAAGATCGACGGCAAGCGCTCGTACGCGCGGGTCCGCGAGGGCGAGGACTTCGAGCTGGCGGCCCGGCCGACCACGATCCACTCCTTCACCGTGCACGAGTACCGCGAGGCCGTCGCCGAGGACGGCACCCCGGTGCTCGACCTCGACGTCACGGTGGAGTGCTCCTCCGGCACCTACATCCGGGCGCTGGCCCGCGACCTCGGCGCCGGGCTCGGCGTCGGCGGCCACCTCACCGCGCTGCGGCGCACCAAGGTGGGCCCGTACGGGGTGGAGTCGGCGCGGACGCTGGAGCAGCTGGAGGAGTCGGTGCACGGCGAGGCCGCCACCGGGCTGGAGGTGCTGCCGATCGGCGCCGCCGCCGCGGCGGCCTTCCCCCGCTGGGACCTCGACGCCGACCAGGCCAAGCAGCTCTCGCACGGCGCCCGGCTGAAGGCGCCCGGGATGGGCGTGGACGGGCCGATCGCCGTGTTCGGGCCGGACGAGCGGTTCCTCGCGCTGGTGGAGGAGAAGGGCGGCCAGGCGAAGCCGGTCGCGGTCTTCGTCGGCTGAGCCACCGCGGCACGAGCCCTCCGACGCCCCTTGCGGGCGGCGGGGGGCTTTCCGCTGCCCGGGTGCGGGCAGCGGAGCCGTCCGCGGCGGTCACGGGCCGCGGGACGCGCGGGGAGCGTGAGCGGGCTGGTGCACGGGTTCACCCGCACGGGGGAGCGCGCGAGGTGAACCGCAGTGGTGAGCGGCGTGGGCGGGGTCGGGGCGCGCCGACGGCGGGCAGAACCCCGTGCGGCGAGCAGGTCGCCGCGACGAGTCCGCTCCAGGGCCGGCCGGCCCTGCGGGGAGGCTGCGCGAATGCCGGGAATCCTGGACGGCGACGAGGTGGCGGACGATCCGGGGCGGTACCTGCTGAGGATCTGCGACCTGGACGGACGGCTGCGCGGGCTGGGGTTCGTCGCCGACCCGCTGGGCACCGTCCTGACCGCCCACGAGAGCGTCGTGGGCCTCGACCGGGTCGTCCTGCGCACCCCCGGCGGGCAGACCCGCGTCCTCGGCCCCGACAACGTCCTGCCGCTGCCCGCGCACGGGCTCGCCCTGCTGCGGACCGACGGCGTCGGCGGGCTGCCGGTGCCGCCGCTGCCGGTCGCGCGCCCGGCCGGCGCGCCCGCCTGCCGCGACGTGCTGGTGCCCGTGCCGACCGGGGAGGACGAGCGGGCGGTGGCCCTGCGCGGGGGCCTCCTCGGCGTCACCGGGGCGGTCTACGCGCCCTCCCCGGGGAGCGGGCGGGCGGGCCCCTTCCACCTGCTCGGCGGCGTGCTGCTGCTCGACCTGCCGTCCGCCGCCGGCGGTGCGGCGGCCGTACCCGCCGGGGCGCCGGTGCTGGACGCCCGCAGCGGCGCGGTGATCGGCGTCGCCGCGCCGGGCGTGCACGCGCCCGAACGGGCCGGCGCGCTCGCCGCCGTCCCCGCGTACGGCGGCGGGGCGGGCGCGGGCGCACCGGAGCTCGCCGGGGCGCTGGACCGGAACGCCGCGGGCGTCCCGGCGTACGGGACCGCGCTCAACCTGGCCGGCGTCCTGCGGCTCACCGCCGCCCAGGTGGCCTCCGCCGGTGCGGGCCCGGGCCGGGTGGGCGCCGTGGCCGCCGACCGGGTCGACCGCCCCGACGGCCTGGCCGGGGAGGAGCCGTCGGTCGCGGCGGTCACCGTGCTGGTCGGTGCGCCCGGCTCGGGCCGGACCACCGAGCTCGCCGCCCTCGCCGCCCGGCGCGCCGACAGCGGGTGTCCGAGGCCCACGCTCTGGCTGCGCGGCGCCGACCTGCGGGCGGAGTCCAGCGCGCTCGCATCCGCGGTGGAACGCACGCTGGCGGCGGCCTCCGCGGTCCTGGGGGTCCGGCCGACGCCGGGGCCGGACACCGTGGCCGGGCTCTGCACGGCGGCGGGGCGGCCGCTGCTGGTGGTCCTGGACGGGCCCGAGGAGGCGTCCGTACCGCTCGACGCGGCCTGGCTGCGGGCGGCCGGGGAGTGGCTGGAGGCCACCGGCGCGCGGCTGCTCCTGGCCTGCGGGGAGGAGGCCTGGGAACGGCTGGCCCCGGGCGGGCACGGGAGCGGCGCCCCGGCGGAGGGCGGGCGCTGTGCGCCGGGCGGTGCCGGGGGCGGGCGGTGCGCCTCCGCCGAGGGCCCGCGGGCGGGGGAGCGGTACGCGCCGGGTGGGGCCGCGGGAGGTCCGGCCGGCCCGGGGGGCGTGTTGCCCGACGGCGCGCCCTGCCTCTGCCGCCCGGCCCTCGCCGTCCACCGGCTCGGGCCGCTGCCGGCCGAGGCGGCGGACCGGGTGCGGCGCCGGTACGGGCTGCCGCCGGGGTGGCCGGCCCCGGCGGACGCCAGGCATCCGCTGGCGGTGCGGCTGGCCGGGGAGCTGTGGGCGGAGGGGGTGCGCGGGGAGCCGCCGGGCCGCGGCGAGCTGTTCGCGGCCCAGCTGGACCTGCGCTGCCTGCGCGTCGCCCAGCGGCTCGCCACCGACGGGCGGCCGCGGCGGCCGGGTGCCCACCGGCGGGGTGCCGGGCAGGCGGCGGGGCCGTCGCACGGCCGGGTGCGGCGGCTGGCGGCCGCGGTGGCGGGCCGGGTGCACGAGGCGGGGCGGCGGATGCTGGGGGCGGAGCAGGGCGGCCTGGGCCGGGCGGTGTTCGAGGAGCTGTTCCCGGTGGCGGGCGGCTGGGCAGCCGCCGTCCTGGCGGAGGGCCTGTTCGTGCCCGCCGGCCCGGGCTACCGGTTCGCGCACGGGGAGTTCTCCGACTGGCTGCAGGGTCTGCACCTGGACCTCGACGCGGCGCTGCGGCTGCTGCTCGGCGAGACCGAGGACACCAGGCCGCCGGGGGAGGCCCGTTCGGTGCCCCGGCACCGGGTCGGGCCGGTGGCGGCCGCGCTGCGGCGGCTGGCGGAGACCTGGGGAGCGCCCGCCCTGGACCCGTGGCTGCACCGGATCTGGCGCGCCCTGGACCTCCGCCCGCCGGGCAGCGAACCCGGCTGGTGGGCGGGGCGGTTGCTGGTGGCCGGGCTCGCGGCCAGCCCGGATCTCGGCGAACACCGCGCACTGCTCGGCCAGTTGGCGGTCCGGATCGCCGAAGTCGCCCCGGCGGCGGGCGGATTCGAACGGCTTCCGGCCGAGGGACTGGGACGCTTCGGCCCCGCGTTCTGGACCGGCCTGGGCCTGCCCGCGGCGCAGGAGCTGGAGCTGCTGCGCCGGCTGGTGACCGCCGACGGGCCCGGGCGGCCGTTCCTCACCGCCGTGGCCGGCCGGCTGAGGGGTGACCCGGCCGGCGTGCTGCCGCTGCTCTGCCGGTGGTTCGACGACCCGCGCGGCCTGACCGGCCGCCCCGGCACCACCGTCGCCGACCTCGCCCACGACCTGCTGTACGCCCACCGCACGTTCGCCCTGGACGAGTTGACGGAGGCCCTGGCCGATGCCGCGCACCCGAGGGCGGACGCGCTGCTCACCGTGCTCGCCGCCGAGGAACCCTCCGCGCTCTGCCGGGCGGTGGACCGCTGGAGCCACGACCGGCGGCCCGAGCGCCACGTCGCCGCCGCCGTGCACGCGCTGCGGGCCGCCCCGTACGCCCGCGGCGCCGGTGCTGACCTGCTGCGGTTCACCGCGCTGACCCTGCTCTCCCGGGAGGAGGAGCCCGGTCTGCACGGGGCCGCCCTGGCCCTGCTGGTCCGGGACGGCCGGACCAGGGCCGCCCACCTGCCCGCGGCGCTCGCCCTCCACCGGCAGGGCGACGACCGCTTCCTCACCGCACGGGCGCTGGCCCCGGCGCTGGAGGGCGATCCCGAGCCGGTGCTCGCCGCGTTCGCGGACCGGCTGGAGCGGCCCGGCGCGCCGGTCGCCGAGATCCTGCGGGTACTGGCCGACGCGGGCTCGCCGCCGGTGGGCCGACGGGGCGCGGAGCTGGCGGCCCGCCTGCTGCAGGAGCGGCCGGCTTCGGCCGGCGCGGTCGCCGTCGACTACCTGGGCCGTCGGCTGGGACGCGGGGCCGCCGGGGAGCCGGCCGCCCGGCTGGAGCTGCGGCTGCTGCTCGGCAGCGCCCTGGCGGCCCGTGCGGCCGCCGTGCGCAGGCCGTTCGCCGAGGTGCTGGCGGCGCCGGTCGGGGAGGCCACGGCGGACGCCCTGCGGTGCGAACTGCTGGACACCCTGCTGGCCGCGGAGGGGGACCCGGAGGTGCTCACCGCCGTCGTCGAGCGGCTCGCCGGGAACTGCGCGGCCGAGCGGCCGGCCCGGGCCCGGACGGTGCTGGCCCGGGCGGTGGACGGCCTGCCGGACGCGGACGGGCTGCTGGTGCGCTGCGCCGTCCGCTCCGCGGGGTTCGCGCTGCTGCTGGCGCAGTGGCCCGACGACGGCTGGCCGCCCCTGCCGCGCGGGCCCCGGCTGGACCGGTTGCGGGCCCTGTCGGCGGCCGGGCACGAGCCGCAGTACGCCGCCGCGGACGCCGAACGCCGGTACGGGCGCGGGGAAGGCGGCGGTGGGAACGGCGGCGGGAACGGTGGCGGCGCTCGTGGCGGACGGTACGGCGGGGGTGGCGGAACCGGGCGCGGCACGGGGCGTGGCACGGGGCGCGAAGACGCCCGGGACGACGAGCAGGTGACCGTTCGCACACCGGCCGCCGCGGCCCGGTGCCCGGCGGTGCGCCCAACCCGCCTTCCGGTGCCGAAGCAGGGGCAGGCGCATGGCACGCTATAGGGGTTCGGGTTTTGAGCGTTTGAGCGTACAGAAGGTACGCGCCGTACGGAACAAGGAGCGGTCAGGGTGCAGCGCTGGCGTGGCCTGGAGGAGATCCCCGGTGACTGGGGACGCAGCGTCGTCACCATCGGTTCGTTCGACGGTGTGCACCGAGGGCACCAGCTGATCATCAACCGGGTGGTCGAGCGCGCCCGCGAACGCGGCGTCCGCTCGGTCGTCGTCACCTTCGACCCGCACCCGAGCGAGGTCGTCCGCCCGGGCAGCCACCCGCCGCTGCTCGCCCCGCAGCCGCGCCGCGCCGAGCTGATCGAGGCGCTCGGCGTGGACGCCGTGCTGGTGCTGCCGTTCACGGCCGCGTTTTCGCAGGAGTCCCCGGAGACCTTCTTCCAGCAGGTGCTGGTGGACGCGCTGCACGCGTGCCTGGTCATCGAGGGGCCCAACTTCCGCTTCGGGCACCGCGCGGCCGGCGACGTCCGGCTCCTCACCGAGCTGGGCCGGGCGGCCGACTGCGGCGTCGAGGTGCTCGACCTCCAGGTGCGCGGGGCGGCCGGGGACGGCGAGCCGTTCTCGTCCACGCTGACCCGGCGGCTGGTCGCGGCCGGCGACGTGACCGGCGCCGGCGAGGTGCTGGGCCGCCCGCACCGGGTCGAGGGCACGGTGGTGCGCGGCGCGCAGCGCGGCCGCGAGCTGGGTTACCCGACCGCCAACGTGGAGACCGTGCCGCACAGCGCGATCCCGGCCGACGGCGTCTACGCGGGCTGGCTGACGGCCGACGGCGAGCGGATGCCGGCGGCGATCTCGGTCGGCACCAACCCGACCTTCGACGGCACCGCCCGCACGGTCGAGGCCTACGCGATCGACCGCGTCGGCCTGGACCTCTACGGGCTGCACGTCGCCGTCGACTTCCTGGCGTACCTGCGGGGGATGGAGAAGTTCGACTCCATCGAGGCGCTGCTGGACCGGATGGCCGACGACGTCAAGCGGGCCCGCGAACTCACCGACGCCCCCTGACGGCCGCGTCCGCGGACGCCGAAGGGCCCGCCGGCCGCTCTCGATCCCGAGGCGGCCGGCGGGCCCTTGCGCGTTGCTACTGCTGCTGGGGCGGCTGCGGGTAGCCGTACCCGGCGGGCGGCTGGGCGCCGGGCTGCGGCTGGCCCTGGGCCGGGGGCTGCTGCCCCTGGGGGTAGCCGTACCCGGCCGGCGGCTGGGGCTGCTGCTGCCACTCCTGCTGCGGCGGCTGGGTGCCCGGCTGCGGCTGGCCCTGCGCCTGCGGGTAGCCGTAGCCCGGCGGGGGCGGCGGGGTCTGCCCCGGCTGGGGGGACCACGGTGCGCCGGGCGCGGGCTGGCCGCCCGGGTAGCCGCCCTGGCCCGGCTGCCCCGGCTGCGGGTAGGCCTGCGGCTGAGGCTGCTGCGGGTAGCCCTGCTGCTGCGGGTCGGCGTAGGGCTGCTGGTCCGCGTACGGCTGCGGCTGGCCCGGGTACGGCGCGGGGGCCGCGGGCTGCTGCGCCTGCTGCTGCCAGCCGGACTGCTGGGCCGCCTGCTGGGCGCGGATGACGTCCTCGCCGACCAGGGTGGCCAGGTCGAAGTACGCCTCGCGGACCTTGGGCCGCATCATGTCGAGGTTGACCTCGGCGCCGGCCGCCAGGCTCTCGTCGAACGGCACCACGACGACGCCGCGGCAGCGGGTCTGGAAGTGCGCGACGATGTCCTCGACCTTGATCATCTTGCTGGTCTCGCGGACCCCGGAAACCACCGTGATGCTCCGCTGCACCAGGTCCGCGTACCCGTGCGCGGAGAGCCAGTCCAGGGTGGTGGAGGCCGAGGAGGCGCCGTCCACGCTCGGCGTGGAGACGATGATCAGCTGGTCGGCGAGGTCCAGCACCCCGCGCATCGCGCTGTACAGCAGGCCGGTGCCGGAGTCGGTCAGGATGATCGGGTACTGGCGGCCCAGGACGTCGATCACCTGGCGGTAGTCCGAGTCGTTGAACGTCGTCGAGACGGCCGGGTCGACGTCGTTCGCCAGGATCTCCAGGCCCGAGTGCAGGTCCTGCGAGGTGAACTGGCGGATGTCCATGTAGCTGCGCAGGTGCGGGATGGCCGTCACCAGGTCGCGGATGGTCGCGCCGGTCTGGCGCTTGACCCGGCGGCCGAGGGTGCCCGCGTCCGGGTTGGCGTCGATCGCGATCACCTTGTCCTGGCGCTCGCTGGCCAGCGTCGCACCGAGCGCGGTGGTGGTCGTGGTCTTGCCGACGCCGCCCTTGAGGCTGATCACGGCGATCCGGTAGCAGCTCAGCACCGGGGTGCGGATGACCTCCAGCTTGCGGGCCTTCTCGGCGGCGGCGGCCTTGCCGCCGAACTGGAAGCGCGGCTGCTGGCGCTGCTGCTTCGGCTGGCTGCGCAGCAGACGGTCCGAGGACAGCTCGACCGCGGCCGTGTAGCCGAGCGGCGCGCCGTGCGCGGTCTGCTGCGGGGCGGACGCCTGCTGGAACGCGGCCGGGGCCTGCTGCTGGGCCTGCTGCGGGGGCTGCTGCTGCGCCTGCTGCCACGGCTGGGCCGGGGCCGGAGCCGGAGCAGGGGCCGACTGCTGCGCCTGCTGCGGGGGCTGCTGGTAGGCCTGCGGCTGCGGCCAGCCGGCCTGCCGGGGGTCGACCGGTGCGGCCTGCGGGCCGGGTGCCTGCGGGCCCGGCGCCTGCGGGCCGGGTGCCTGCGGACCAGGTGCCTGTGGACCGGCGGGCCAGGCGGCGGCCTGCGGGTCCTGCGGCTGCACGGGCTGGGCGTACGGGTGCGGCTGCGGCGGCTGGATCTGCTGCGGCTGGACCTGCGGCACCTGCTGCGGGTCGGCGTAGGACGGTACCTGCTGCGGGTCGGCGTACGGCTGGGGCTGCTGGTGCGCCACGGGCGTGGCCGGCGGCCAGGGCTGTGCGGCCGCCGCCTGCGGGTGCTCCGCCGCCGGGCCGGGGGCCGGAGCGGTCGCGGCGTCGGCCGGCGGCACGGAGAACGGGACGTGCTGTGCGTCGACGTGGGTGGCGGGCGCGGGCGCGGGGGCCGGGACCGGCTCGGGGACGGGGGCAGGACCGGGGGCCGGCGCAGCGACCGCCTGGGGCGGCACCGCAGGTCCGTCCGCCGCCGGAACGCCGGCCGGAAGGCCCGTCGGACCGTCCGCCGGAACACCGGCCGGGCCGTCCGCCGCCACGGCGACGGGCGGCGTGGCCAGGGCGGTCGGCGCGGGCTGGGGAACCGGAGCGGCCGCATGCGCGCCCGCCGGCGCCGCCGCCGACGCGGGAACCGGCGCGGGCTCGGGCGCGGGAACCGGGGCAGGGCCCTGCCCGGGAACCGGTGCAGGCGCGGGAACCGGCGCGGCGGAAGCCGCAGGAGCACTCACCGCGCCCGGTGGGCCGCCCGCCGTACCGGCCGCGGGCCCGGGTGCCACCGGTGCGGCCGGAGCCGCCGCGGCCTCCGTCTGCACGTACCAGGACGGGGGAGTGTAGTCGGGCGCGTCGGACCAGTCGTCGTCGTCCTCCGCCGCGTTGTCGCCGACGTAGACGCCGTCCCGATCGCTGCTCACCTTGGGCTCCCTCGTGTTCGCCGCCGCTCTTCGCGGTGCCGTTGCCGCATCAAAGACTAGGCCGTGCAGCACCCCCCGTTGAAGGCGGAGTCTCATCTCGCCGGGCGATCGCCGGCCGATCGTCGGGCAATCAGCGGGCGATCAGCCGGCGATCGTCGGGCGGGAACCGGCGGGAGACCGGGGGAGACCGGGCGGGCACGGCCGTGGCGGCGCGAGGCGGCGGGGGCGCGGCCGGAAGCACGGCGGGGGAGCACCGGGGCACCGGCGGGGGCGCGTACCGCGGTCAGTCCATCCGGCGCGGACCGCCCAGGACCTGCTGCTCGGCCTGCCCCGCGATGGCCCGGACGTACTGGCGGCGCATCCGGGTCGTCCAGAGCGTCATGTCGTCGCCGAGGGTGGGCAGCGAGGCGATGTCCTGCGGGCCGAGCGAGAGCACCCGGCCGATCAGCTCGGCCTCCTGCGGCGAGACCCGCTGCACCCCGACCAGGTCGGCGGCGTTCAGTACCCGGGCCGCGTTCGGGCCCAGGTACGGCAGCAGCGTCAGCGTGGTCTGCCAGGGGGCGGCGGAGAGCCGGCTGCGCGGCGGGCGGACGCCGAGGTCGCGCACCACCAGCACCGGCGAGTTCACCGAGGCGCCCTGCGGGCCGAGCCGGCCGACCTGGTGGACCGTCACGCAGGGCTGGCCGCCGCCGGCGGCCTGCGCCATCGGGCCCCAGAGCTGCGAGCGGGCGGTCTCGACGGCGATCCGGGCGCCGGTGGCGGCGGCCCGCAGCGCGATGATCTGGGCCGTCCAGACGCCGCCGACCAGGACCAGGTCGTAGGCGCTGGGGCGGAACAGGCCGAGAACGGCGGGCTGCTGCTGCACGTCCTCGCCGATCAGCACGCCGTCGTCGCCGACCGGGAACGAGAGCGCGCCGAGGTCCTCGACGGTCAGCACGTGCTTCTCCCGGCGCGGGCCGCGCAGCCCGAAGCCGGGCAGGATGCGCGGCCGCACCCGGGGCTGTTCGGCGCCGGGCTGGGGGCCGGGGGCCGGATAGGTCTGGTACGCCATCAGGAAACACCTCCCAGGGGCAGGGTGGCGAGCATGCCGGGGGCCTGCTCCAGGTCGAGCCGGGCCAGGCCGAGGCCGGCGCTCTGCGCCCGGGCCTCCACCTGGCGGCCGACCTGGGCCACCTCGCTCTCGCTGCGGCCGGTCACCCGGACGTGGCCGCTGATCGTCACCGAGCCGCCGGTGCCGTGACCGGCGGTCAGGCTGAAGGTGCTGGCCAGCGCGGGCGAGCCGGTGACCAGGTTGACCAGGTCCGGGGCGCCGATCCGGCCGGGGGAGCCGCCGGGGCGGCCGAGCTGCGGCCAGCGGGAGACCCAGTAGGTGCTGTGCCAGCGGTCGTCGATCCGCCAGAACCGGTTGCTCTCCTGGGTGCGGCGCCCGCTGCCGCCGCCGCTGCCGGTGCCCTGGCGCCCGGCCACGGCGATCGGGTTGGCGCAGGTGGAGATGGCGAGTGCGGCGATCAGCTCGCGCTCGTCCAGCACGGTGGCGTTGAAGCCGGCGCTGTTGAGCCGTCCGGCCAGCTGGTCGGTGACCCGCTGCAGCGCCTTGCGGGCACCCTCCTCGCCGCCGCCGCGGGCGAGGACGGCGGTGGCGGCGCGCTCCGGGTCGAGCTTGAGCGCGACCCAGGTCAGCCGCAGGCCGGGGGTGGCGGTGCCGTCCGGCAGCTCCCGGTAGGCGCGGGAGGCCAGCGACTGCTCGGGCAGGTGCGGGGCCGGCGCCGGCTGGGTGTGCTGGACGACCTGGACCGACTCCAGGGTGATGTCGTCCACCCGGAGCGCCGAGCAGACCACGTCCAGCGGCAGCGGCAGCGCGGTGCGCACGGGCCGCAGCGGCTGGTCCTTGGCCTGGACGAGCAGGACCGAGCTGAGGAAGGTGCCGTCGCCGACCATGCCGGTCTCACGGCGCATCGGACGGCCGCCGAAGTCGGTCTCGGTGGCGTGGGTGTACGTGCGCAGGGCGGGTTCGAGCTCCAGCACGGGGGCGACGGCCGGGTCGGTGCCGGCCGGCGGGACGTTGGTCCGGGCCTGCTTGCGACGGGCCTTCAGGGCCGAGCGCACCAGCAGCAGCTCGGGGATGGTCCGGCCGCGCAGCGGGATCAGGGCGAGGACGACCAGGACCAGTGCGACCGCGCCGAAGGCGCCGGCCACCGGCTTGCTGATGGTCCAGCCGACCGCGACCAGCGCCACCGCGACCTCGACCAGCACGAGTTGCTGGAGCCTCAGGCGGCCGCCTAGCAGCCCGGGCCGGGGGTGGACGCGGACCGGCACGGGGGAGCCGGACCCGCCGGCGGGCGCGGGCAGGGGCGGGGCGGCGGAGCCCGGGTCGCGCTGCGCCCGCCGGCCGGACCGGCGCGATCCCCTGCCCTCTGCCGTGCTGCGGCGCCCTGGAGCGGTCTGGCTTGGCATCCCCCGAGTGACCCTCTCTGATCAGTTGTCGCGGCCCGGTTGGCCGGTTCGCGAACCGTACCCGTACCGTACTCACCGTCTGCTGCCGCATCGTAGAGGGTTCGAGCTCGCTCTCGCCCGGCGGGTGCGGACCAACGGGGCAGGTCGGTCGGACAGGGGAGACGACGAGGATGGCATCACGCCGGGACGAGCTGAACGCCTACACGTTCGCCCGCAAGCGCACGGTGGGGGCCTTTCTGCTGCCCAGCGGCGGGGGCAGCGACGAGGACGCGCCGCGTCCGGTCAAGGCGATCCTGCCGAGTGTCGTCGTAGGCGCCCTGGTGGTGGGCGGGTTCGGGGTCTGGGGTGTGTTCAAGCCGAGCGCGCCGGTGGGCTGGGACGACGGCAAGAACATCATCCAGGGCAAGCAGAGCACCACCCGCTACGTGGTGCTGCCGGACCCCGACAGCAAGACCAAGCGGCTGCACCAGGTGCTCAACATGGCCTCGGCGCGGCTGGTGCTGGCCGCCGACGCCAAGGTGGTGGTGGTCGCCGACGACGTGCTCGACAAGTACCCCAACCACGGCCCGACGATCGGCATCCCGTACGCGCCGGACAAGCTGCCGACCAAGGACAACGTCAGCAAGGCGATGAAGTGGTCGGTCTGTGACCGTCCGGGCTCGGACGACAAGCAGGAGACCGTCAACCAGGCGCTGTTCGTGGCGGGCGGTGCCGAGGCCAAGGTGCTGGAGGCCAAGGACCAGGTGCTCGACGTCGACCAGTCGCTGCTGGTGCAGCAGATGGACGACCAGCAGGTGACGGTGCAGCCGGGCACGGGCCAGCAGGCGGCCGGCCAGAGCAAGCTGAAGCTCTTCCTGGTCGACTCGAAGGGCCGCCGGCACGCCATCGCCCCGGACGACCCGGACGGCACCAAGACGCAGCTGATGGGGGCGGTCTTCGGTTCGGCCGCGGCCCCCCAACGGGTGAAGAAGGAGTGGCTGGACACGCTGGTGCCCGGCAGCGACATCGTCTTCCCGAAGATCGACGGACTGGCGCCGGACACCAAGACCGCCAACTCCTCGGTGGCGCTTCAGAACCCGGAGGACCGCAAGGTCGGCCGGCTGGTCCGGTTCGGCGAGCGCTACTACGTGGTGGGCAAGGACCAGCTGTTCCTGATCACGCCCTTCCAGGCCGAGCTGATCCGTCAGAACCCGGCGCTGCAGCCGCTCTACAACCAGGACGCCAACAAGAGCCCGCGGGTCGACGAGATGACGCCGGCGGACCACGCCTCGTTCAAGCGGGACACCCCGCTGATGGGCGAGGGCGCCAAGGACTGGCCGGTCAAGACGGGTGCGCCCGCCAACAACTGGCAGGCGCAGAAGGACGCGAGGACGGTGGTCTGCAGCACCTTCGACGGCGTCGCGGAGGACGGCAAGACCCCCCGTCGCAGCGTCTGGGCCGGCCAGGACTACCCGGTGCGCAACGTCGGCACCGCCGCCGTCTCGGCCCATGTGACGCCGGGTCTGGGCCTGTTCTACCGGGCGCTGGACAACGGCGTGGACGGCTCGGGCAGCGACTACCTGATCACCGAGACCGGCCTGCGCTACGCGGTGCCGGCCAACAGCACCGGCGGCAAGGGCGGTTCGGCGACCGCGCCGCCCGGGCAGCCGAGCCCGACCGCCACGAAGACCCCGTCGGCCCAGCCCTCCGATCCGGCCGCGCCGCCCCAGCAGCAGGAGGAGGCGGGCGGGAACCAGGCCCGGCTCGGCTACCAGGGCCTTCAGCCGGTCCCGGTGCCGCAGCAGTGGTCGAACCTGGTGCCTGCCGGGCCGGCGCTGAATTCCAAGAGCGCCGCGCAGCAGCAGAACGCCTGACCGGCCGCGCCCCGTAAAGGAATTGGTCCCAGTGTCATGGTCTCGTAACTAGCAGTTGCCCGGTGTTGGGCGAGCTGCGTGTGCCGACTACAGTGCTTCAGGACATCACACCGTGATGCGACGGAGTGGCCGGAAACGGCCGCCCGGACACAAATGTCTGTCTCATGGGGGACGGTAGAGCATGGGTCAGGGTCAGTTCACGACGACCGCTCAGGAGATGCTGGCTTTCGCCAAGCACATGGACGAGGTCATCGGCAAGATCGACGGCGAGATCAAGAGCCTCAACGCCCTGGTCGACTCGGTCAAGGGCGGTTGGAAGGGCCAGGCGGCCGCGGCCTACGGCCAGCTCCAGACCGACTTCAACACCGACGCGGCCAAGCTCAACGAGTCGCTGCGGGCGATCAAGGGCGCGATCGAGATCACGACCAAGCAGTACTCGCAGACCGACGCGGACCAGCAGGCCGCGTTCAAGGCCTGATCCGCTTCCTGCCAGGTCAGTCATCGACGTCCCCGTGAGGCCCGACGTCGCCATCTCGACAAGGAGACATTGTGTCCGACGGCCAGATTCTCGTTAACTTCGAGACCGTCCGTGGTGCCGGTACCCAGGTTCGCAACACCGCCAACCAGATCAAGGCCCAGCTGGACGAGCTGAAGAACGGCGTCAACAAGATCGCCCAGAGCTGGGAGGGTGCCGCGCAGGAGGGCTACCGTGCCCACCAGGCGCAGTGGGACCAGCGCGCCGCCCACCTCCAGGAGACGCTGGCGAAGATCGCCACCGCGCTGGACGCCGCGGCCGAGAGCTACAACACCACCGAGAACAACAACAAGAAGCTCTGGACCTGACGGAGCCTGAGCCCCGTCAGGGGCAATGAGTGACTCCGCCGAAGGGGCGGGTGCCCGGACCGGGCACCCGCCCCTGACGCGCAACCACGGGGTGGACGACATGAGGGGTGGCAGGGTGTCCGTAGGCAGGTACCGGAAGGCGGCCGCGTCGGCGGCGGCGCTCGCGGTGCTCGGCGGCCCGCTGGCGGCCCCGGCCCACGCGGACGGCCCCGGCATCGCCGCGGCCGGCGACTGCTCCAAGGCCGCCCAGAACGTGCAGGCCGTCCCGTGGTCGCTCCAGCGCATGGTGCTCGACGAGCTCTGGCAGGGCGGCCGGACCACCGGCGCCGGCGTGACCGTCGCCGTCATCGACACCGGGGTGGACGACACCAACCCGCAGCTGGCGGGCAAGGTGTTCGACGGCGGCTCGCTGCTCAAGGAGAAGGACGGGCAGAAGCCCGAGGGCGGGGCCAAGGTCGACCCGGTCGGCCACGGCACCAAGGTGGCCGGCATCATCGCCGCCGCCCGCAGCGACAAGACCGGCTTCGTCGGGCTCGCCCCGAGCGCCGGCATCCTGTCCCTCCGCCAGAACGACGCGGAGGGCAGCGGCGACGTCCACACCCTGGCCACCGCGATCAACACGGCGCTCCAGATGGGCGCCAAGGTCATCAACATCTCCCAGGACGTGCGCGGCGCCGGGGACACCGCGTTCGCCGGCTACCCGGAGCTGAAGGCGGCGATCGACGCCGCCGAGGCCAAGGACGTCGTGGTGGTCGCCTCCACCGGCAACGACGGCCAGAAGGGCAACACCTACCCGGCGGCGTTCCCCTCCGTGCTCGCCGTCGGCGCCTCCGACCGCAACAACGAGCGCGCCCCCTTCTCCCAGTACGGCGACTTCGTGGACGTCGCCGCCCCCGGGGTCGACATGCTCTCCACCGTCCCGCGCGGCGGCCAGTGCGTGGACAACGGCACCAGCTTCGCCGCGCCCTACGTCTCCGGCCTTGCCGCGCTGCTGGTGGGCGCCCACCCGAAGTGGAAGGCCCGGCAGGTCCGCGCCTGGATCGAGCAGACCGCGCAGCGCACCGACCGCAAGGCCAACGAGTACGTCGGCTGGGGCGTGGTCGACCCGGTCAAGGCCGTCACCAAGGCGCCCGACTCGGCGCCGGAGACCGCCCAGGAGGACCCGCCGGTCGAGCTGGCCTCCGCCCCGATCGTGCCGCAGCCGGTCGGCCTCGGCGAGACCCAGGCCGACCGCGACGGTCGCACCGCGACCTACGTGCTGGGCATCGGCGCCCTGCTCGTCGCGCTCCTCGTCGGCGGCGGCACCGTCCTGCGCGACCACCGCCGCCGCCCCTCGAACTGACCCGGACGACTTTCCCGCCCGCCTGTAACATCCGGCCCCGCCCGCCGCATCCAAGAGATGTCGACGACAACCGAGCAGGGGAATGCGGGCCATGGGGCGGATCGGTGCCACACGCGAGAGCAAGGACGCGGAGTTCCTGGAGCTCGTGTCGAGCAGAACCGGTCACCTGTACCGCTCGGCCTGCCTGCTCACCAGCGGGGACACCCACCACGCCGAGGACCTCGTCCAGGAGGCCCTCAGCCGGATGTACGTGCTGTGGCGACGCAGCGCGTGGACCGGCGGGTGGCACCGCATCGACAACCCCGGCGCGTACGCCCACACCGTGATGGTGCGGACCTTCCTCGCCCAGCAGCGCCGCCGCTCCAGCGGTGAGCGGCCCACCGGCGAACTGCCCGAGCCCGAGGGCCGCGAGGCGGACAGCACACTGCGGCTGACCCTGCTCGACGCGCTCGGCCGGCTGTCGGCCAAGGACCGGGCGGTGCTGGTGCTGCGCTACTGGGAGGACCGCAGCATCGAGGAGACGGCCGAGGTGCTGCGCGCCTCCTCGGGCGCGGTCCGCACCCGCAGCACCCGCGCCCTGGCCCGGCTGCGCGCCCTGCTCGGCGACTCGCTCGCCGAGCTCGCCACCCGTTGAGCCCGGCACCGCCGTACGACGGGCCCGCCCATCCACCCCGTGACCGAAGGAATCGGTGATCACGCATGTCCGGACAGGACGAGTTCGAGGACGATCTTCTCTACGCCATGACCCGCACGGGGGAGGGCTTCCGCCCCGACCAGGCCCCGCTGGCCGCCGGCGGCCTGGCCCGCGGCCGCCGCCGCTGGCGCCGCCGTTCGGCCGCCGCCGTGGTGAGCGGTGCGGCCGCGCTTGCCCTGGTCGGGACGGGCGCGGTGTACCTCGCCGGCGGTGCCGGCGACTCCATGACCGGGACGGCGCTCACGGCGGCCGCCTCCGGCAGTGGCGCCGCCACCGCGAGCGGCACGGGGGGCGCCGCCTCCCCGACCGCCTCGCCCTCCGCCTCGCAGGCCGTGGTCAGCGGTGACGAGGTGCTCGCCACCCTCAAGGCGCTGCTGCCGAAGGGGCAGGTCACCGAGGCCAAGGGCCGCGGCACCGACGACCCGGAGCTGCACGGCACCTTCGCCGGGGCGGACCTGGTCCTCGACGACGGCCAGGGGAAGTCGCGGGTGCAGATCGGGATCCAGAAGCACCGCAAGGGCCAGTCGCAGCCGCGCACCTGCCCGGCGGATCTCAAGACCAACCGGATCGACGCCTGCTCCGTCACGAAGCTGCCGGACGGGTCCGAGCTGGTGCTGAACCAGGGCCACGAGTACTCGGACAACCGCGCCGACACCAAGGAGTGGTTCGCGGCGCTGACCGGTCCGGACGGCCGGGAGATCATGCTGAGCGAGTGGAACTCGGCGCAGGAGAAGGGCGCCCCCGACAGCCGCCCGAACCCGCCGCTCACGCTGGAGCAGCTGAAGGCCGTCGTCACCGACAAGTCCTGGGACCGGACCGTCGCTGCCGTCCAGTACGACGGGGTCGACAACGCGGCGCAGGCCAGCGGCATGACCCTGGAGGACCGTCAGGCGGCCCTGGGGAAGCTGCTGCCGGCCGGGGTGACGGTCACCGGGATCACCGGGAACGAGATCTTCGCCGACGTCCGGCTGGCCCAGGGAGCGGTCACCGGTTCACTGGTCCTGCGCCTGCAGAAGCTGGAGCCGGGCGACAAGTCGACGGAGCAGCTGTTCGAGGGCTCGACCGCGCTGCCCGACGGGAGCAGGCTCAAGCTGTACGGCGTGGGGAGCACCGACGCCAAGCGTCCGCCGACGGCCGACGTCTGGCGCGGGGACGGCCTGCGCGTCATGGTCGCCCAGGGACCGACCGGCAAGCCGGTGCTGACCCTCGACCAGCTCAAGGCGATCGCCTCCAGCCCGCTCTGGAAGGCCGGCAAGTAGCGGCGCGGACGACCGACGGCAGTACCCCGGGCGAGGGGGAGCCCGGGGCACTGCCGTGTGGGGGAGGGGTGGGGGGCCTGCCCGGCCGTCAGGCCTGCTGGTCCTCGGGGAGGGTGATCACCCAGTGGGTGGCCTGCCGGGGGCGCAGGTAGAACAGCCAGTAGAGGGTGGCCGCGGCGGTGATGCCGCCGGTCCAGAGCAGCGGCTCGGTGTCCAGCTGGGTGATGACGTAGACCAGCACCGCGATCAGGACGACCGGGACGGCCGGCCAGAGCGGCATCCGCCAGGCGGCGGCGTGCTTGTGGTGGTTGCGGCGCGAGAGCAGCGCGGCGATCGCGACCAGCAGGTACATCCCGGTGACGGCGACGCCGGTGATCTCGCTCAGCAGCTCGCCCTTGACGAAGCAGAGCGCGGCGCCGGGCAGGCCCACGGCCAGGGTGGCGACCCACGGGGAGCCGAAGCGGCCCAGGGTGGAGAAGGCCTTGTTGACCGGCTCGGGCCAGGCCTTGTCGCGGGCCGAGGCGAACAGCACCCGCGAGTTCTGGATGACCATGACGATGCCGGCGTTGATGATGGCCAGCGCGACGCAGAGGCTGATGAAGGTGCCGACCGCGGAGTTGCTCCACGCGGTGACCATGCCGGAGATGTCGCCGGAGGTCAGGGTCGCCAGGTCGGGGGCGCCCATGGTGATGGCGACGACCGGGACCAGGATGACGGCGGCCGAGATGGCCAGCGTCCACAGCACGGTGCGCGAGACGTTGCGGCGCGGGTTCTCCAGCTCCTCGGAGAGGTAGACCGCGGTGGAGAAGCCCTGGGTGATGAAGAGCGCGATGCCGAGGGCGCCGACGACGGCGCCGATGCTCACCGTGGTGGCGGCGCCGCTCTCGTCGGCGACCACGCCGTGCAGCATGCTGGGCGCGCCGGCGTTGGCGTGGGCGAAGCCCAGCACCGAGACGACACCGGCGGCGATGACCTCCAGGACCAGGAAGATGCCGGTGATCCAGGCATTGGCCCGCAGGTCCAGCAGGCCGGCCAGGGTGGCGGCGAGCATGACGACGGCGCCGGCGATCGGCTTGTCGACGTGCAGCACGGGGGCCAGGTAGTCGGCCGTGCCGAGGGCGATCACCGAGGGGACGATCATCACCACGATCAGCGAGAGCACGAACACCAGCCAGCCGGCCAGCCGTCCGGCCAGGGTGCCGACCATCGCGTACTCGCCGCCGGCGCTGGGGATCAGCGTGCCGAGCTCGGAGTAGCAGAAGGCGACGGCGATGCAGAGCACCGAGCCGATCGCGATGGCCAGCGCGGTGGCGCTGCCGATGCTGGAGAACAGCTCCGGGACGATCACGAAGAGCGTGGAGGCCGGGGTGACGCAGGACAGCGTGAGCAGCGTGCCGCCCACGACGCCGATCGAGCGCTTGAGCGTCTGGGGGGAGGTGCCGTCGCCGGCCGCAGCGGGGGCTACGGCGTGTGGCGGGCGAAGCGTGTCGGTCATGCGGCTTCCGATCGGCTCTGAGCGGTCCTGGAGAGGGAGCGGTATCGCCTCCGCTGGCTGGTTGCTCTGGGTCTTGTGGTTCTTCGCTCCCGGGCCGCAATGGAACCTTGGCCGTAATGAGTGCGTCAACGGCCGAATTGCTTCGGAATCCGTTGCGATGAAGGGCATAAACATGCGATCCGGTGATCACCCGCGGTCATTGTCACGTATGTCCGACTTGTTACCTTGGCCACATCGCGCTTGAATCCAAGGTGAACGGAAGATTGCAGCCACCCAATCGAAGGTCCTGGTCGGGCGTGACGGCGACTCGCCCAGGTGCCTTCCAATACCCCGAACGGCCCGCCGAGGGCAACGGGAACCGCAGCGGCAGGCCCCAAAGATCTAGGTAACGTTTCGGAACGTGGGACGCGGAAGGGGCCGGGCTCCGGGAGCCCGACCCCTTCGATCACTTTCCGTGACGGCCGCCGGCGGCGGCCGCGCATACTATGCGGACGGCAGCCAGCCCGTCTGCACCATCTGCCCGCTGGTCACCCGGCGCGAGACGAACACCCCGCGCCCCGGCGGCAGCGGCTGCGGCTTGACCGTGCCCAGCAGCGCGCCCTCGTCCTTGTTGCCGGACAGGATCACGCCCTGGCCGCCCAGCTCGCGCATCCGCTGCATCACCGGCTCGTACAGCGAACGCCCCGCACCACCCGCACTGCGCGCGATGATCACCCGCAGGCCGATGTCCCGGGCGAACGGCAGGAACTCGGCCAGCGGCGCCAGCGGGTTGCCCGAGCTCGTCGCCACCAGCTCGTAGTCGTCCACGATCACGAACATGTCCTTGCCGCTGTACCAGCTGCGGTTGCGCAGCTGCTCGGCGGTCACGTCCGGGCCCGGCAGACGGCGCGAGCAGGCCCCGCGCAGCATCTCCACGATGCTGGTCATGGCCGGCTGCGCGGCCGCGTACTCCACCAGGTACTCCTGCGGCACCGTGCCGAGCAGCGCACGCCGGTAGTCGCCGACCACGATGCCCGCCTGCTCCGGCGTGTAGCGCTCGGTGATCTGCTTGACGAGCATCCGCAGCAGCGCCGACTTACCGGACTCGGTGTCACCGAAGACGATGAACAGCGGGTCGGTCTCGAAGTTGACGAACGCCGGGGCCAGCTCCACCTCGTCCACGCCGAACGCGATCCCGCGCTCCGGGTACTCGAAGCCCTTCGGCAGCGCGAACCCGTCCAGCACCGTCGGCAGCATCCGGACCTGCGGTGCGCGCGGGCCCGTCCAGGCCGCGTTGACCGCCGCCACCAGCCCGGCCACGCCCTGCTGGAGGTCGTCCACCGAACGCGAGCCGTCCAGCCGCGGCAGACCCGTCAGGAAGTGCAGCCGGTCCGCGGTGATGCCGCGCCCCGGCACGGCCGGCACGTTCTGCGCCACCCGCCGGTCCACCTCGGACTCCATCGAGTCGCCGAGCTTCAGCTCGGTCCGGTTCTGCAGCAGGTCCTTCAGGGCCGGGCGGACCTCCGCGTACCGGGCCGCCGTCACGATCAGGTGGACGCCGTAACCGAGGCCGCGCTGGGCGATGTCCCCGATCACGCCCTCCAGCATCTCGTAGTCCTGCTTGAAGGTGTTCCAGCCGTCGACGACCAGGAACACGTCGCCGAACTGCTCGTCCGGCAGCTGGCCGGCCGCCCGGCGGGCCCGGTACGTCGCGATCGTGTCGATCCCGGTCTGCCGGAACAGCTCCTCGCGCCGGTTCAGCACCCCGTGCACCTCGCTGATCATCCGGCGCACCTTCTCGGCGTCCAGCCGCCCGGCCACCCCGCCGACGTGCGGCAGGTCCTGGAGCGACTGGAAACCGCCACCACCGAAGTCCAGCAGGTAGAACTGCGCCTCCAGCGGCGTGTGGGTGAGCGCGAACGCCGCCACCATGGTGCGGATCACCGTCGACTTGCCGGACCGCGGCCCGCCGACCACCAGGCCGTGACCGGCCGCACCCGAGTAGTCGTGCTCCAGCACGTCGCGCTTCTGCTCGCGCGGCCGGTCCACGATGCCGACCGGCACCCGCAGCCGGCCCAGGCCGGCCGACCCGGGCGAGGTGAGCCCGCGCTCCGCCGTCGCCTGCAGCGGCAGCATCAGCTCGTCCATGCTCGGCGGCTCGTCCAGCGGCGGCAGCCACACCTGGTGCGCCGCCGGTCCCTGCCCCGCCATCCGCTGCACGAACACGTCCAGCACGGTGTCGACCAGCGCGTCGTCCTGCTCCTCGACCTCCGGCTCGACCTCCTGCACCAGCGGCTCCAGCACCGGCACCTCGGCCGCCGTGAAGAGCACCGGCTGCGCCGTCACCAGCCGCCCGCCGACGGAGCGCTGCTGCCCCGGCGCCCGGTACGGCCCGGAGACGTACGCGGCCTTGAAGCGCTCCATCACATCGGTGCCGAACTTCAGGTAGCCGACACCCGGCACCGGCGGCAGGTGGTACGCGTCGGGCACGCCGATCGCCGCCCGCGACTCCGCCGCCGAGAAGGTCCGCAGACCGATCCGGTACGAGAGGTAGGTGTCCAGGCCGCGCAGCTTGCCCTCCTCCAGGCGCTGCGAGGCCAGCAGCAGGTGCACACCCAGCGAACGGCCGATCCGGCCGATCTGGATGAACATGTCGATGAAGTCCGGCTTCGCGGTCAGCAGCTCGGAGAACTCGTCGATGATCAGCACCAGCGACGGCAGCGGGTCCAGCGCCGCACCGGCCGCCCGGGCCCGCTCGTACTCGTTCAGGTTGGCGTAGTTGCCCGACCGGTGCAGCAGCTCCTGACGGCGGTTCATCTCGCCCTCGATCGCGTCCCGCATGCGGTCGACCAGGGTGAGCTCGCCCTCCAGGTTGGTGATCACCGCCGAGGTGTGCGGCATGTCCGCCATGCCGGAGAAGGTCGCACCACCCTTGAAGTCCGCCAGGACGAAGTTCAGCGTCTCCGAGGAGTGCGTCATCGCCAGGCCGAGCACCAGGGTGCGCAGCAGCTCCGACTTGCCGGAGCCGGTCGCGCCGACGCACAGGCCGTGCGGGCCCATGCCCTCCAGCGCGGCCTCCTTGATGTCCAGGTAGACGTGCTCGCCGCCGGCGCCGATCCCGATCGGCACCCGCAGCTTCTCGCGCTGCGCCCGCGGCCGCCAGCTGCGCGACACCTCGAACGAGCCCGGGTCGCCCGAGTTCATCAGGTCGGTGAAGTCGAGGTTGGACAGCAGCGGCTCGTCGTCGCCGCCGGCCGAGATCCGGTACGGCGCCAACTGCCGGGCCAGCGCCTCCGACTGCCAGGCGGAGAGGGTGTCCGGCTTGCCGGAGTACGTCGCGCCCGAGGCCGAACGGAGAACCAGCTCCTCCGGCGTCACCGTCACGATCAGGTGGCCGGTCGGCTCGTCCAGGTCGCCCGGGACCACCTCGACGATGGTCACGCCCTGCACGCCCTCCGCGCCGGCCAGCACCGAGTCGTGCGGCACCGAAGCGCCGTCCATGACGACGATGATGTGCGGCTGGTCCGACGACGGCGCCGCGTCCCGCACGAACCGCTGGCGGCCCGCCAGTTCGTCCTGGAGCAGGTACTCCAGCTCACCGAGGCCGGTCGCGATCAGCCGGCGCGAGCCCGCGCCGTCGCTCTCCTTGCGGTGCTGGTTGTGCGGGAGCCACTTGGTCCACTCCCACTCCTCCACCGCACCCGGCGCCGCCGCGACCGTCACCAGCAGGTCGTCCGGCGAGTGCAGCGTCGTCAACTGGGCGATCATCGCCCGCACGTTGCCGTACACGGTGTCCGGGTCCCCGCACACCGTGATGTGGTAGAAGGCGCGCAGCGAGACCGCCAACGGCAGGTCCTGCAAGGTTCCGTGGGCCTTGAGGAAGGTGTGCATCGCCGCCGCCGAGAGCGGCTCCAGCTCCTCCATCGGCGCCGTCTGCGGCGCCACCAGCGGCGTCGACAACTGCACCGGCCCGCGGCCGACCCGGATCTGCGCGAAGTCGCCGTCCCCGGTGCGGCGTTCCCACAGCCGGCGGCCGTCCGCGACGATCGACCAGAGCTGGTCCGGCTCCGGGTTCAGGAACAGCTGCGCGCCGCGCTGGCGCTCGGCGGTCCGGCGCACCTGGCGGCGCATCTGCTGGAGGTACTTCA
This sequence comes from Kitasatospora sp. NPDC056181, assembly GCF_042266225.1. Classification (NCBI taxonomy): domain Bacteria; kingdom Bacillati; phylum Actinomycetota; class Actinomycetes; order Kitasatosporales; family Streptomycetaceae; genus Kitasatospora; species Kitasatospora sp. NPDC056181. The sequence continues at coordinate 12,373 of NZ_JBHJUK010000078.1, read as the reverse complement.
GGTAGTCACGGCGCTCGTCGGCGGTGGCGGTCGAACCGCCCTTGCGCGCCCGCACGATCTGGGCCAGTGCCATGCCGACCGTCGACACGATCATCAGGCCGCCCATGATCTTCATCGGGGCCTGTGCGCCCGGCGAGAAGAAGAACACCGCCGAGCCGCCCATGCCGAGCATCGGAAGGATGCTCATCAACCAGTCCTCGCCGCCCGACCTCGGCAGCTCGGGCGGGGTGACCAGCTCGACCGGCTCGTCCGGTACCGCCGGCGGATAGGCCCGCGCCGGGCGTTTGACCGTAATGACACTCATGCGCACCCCACCCCACGGCCTCGAACGGTCTTCTCGTTCATCCCGGCATCAGCCCTCACGCAACTGGATTACGTACGGGTGAGGGCGCCCCGTGTGACGCCGCCCCCGCTCCGCCGACCGCAGGCACCCGGGGAGGAGCGCGGCCCCTTCCCCCGTCGCCTTGCGCAGGGGCCGATCCTAGCCGGGCACCTCCGCGCCCCGTACCGGCCCCACCCCGTCGCCCCGGCGGCCCCACCGGTACACCCCCGTCCCGCCCGCCCCCTCACCCCTGCGCGGTGGCGGGCACAAACGGAGCGGGTAGGGTAACGCCGCGCCAACTCATGGCCGGATCGAGCCAGTTCCGCCCGGCCGGCACCGCGCAGCAGCCAGACCGACCGCCGCCGGCAGAGCGGCACGTCAACGAGGGGGAGCGCCCAAGTGCGTCGAGTGATGTGTGTCAGCGGGGTGCGGGCATGAGTACCTCCGCCACGACCGGCTTCTGCCGGGTCACCGTCGTCGCCCCGGACAGCCGGATCGACGTCGCCCTGCCCGAGGACGTCCCGCTCGCGGACGTCTACCCCGAGGTGCTGCGGCTGTCCGGGCAGAGCCAGCCGGACGGCGCCCCGACCGGCTTCCACCTCGTCCGCCGCGACGGCACCGTGCTCGACAGCGGGCTGCCGCTCGCCGCCCAGCAGGTCCGCGACGGCGACCTGCTCAGCCTGCGCCCCTTCGCCGAGTCGCTGCCGCCCGCCGTCTACGACGACGTGGCCGACGCGATCGCCAGCGCGGTCGAGGCCGACCGCCGCTTCTGGAGCCCCGAGCTGATGCGGGCCTTCGGCCTGATCGGCGCCGGCGTGCTGCTCGCCCTGCTCGGCTTCGCGCTCTGGTTCTCCGACCTGCGCCACGACATGCACGGCCTGCCCGGCGTCCTCTCCGGCGTCACCGCCGTCCTGCTCACCGCCCTGGCCGGCGTCCGCGCCCGGGTCTACCAGGACGCCTGGGCCGCCCTCGCGCTCGGCCTCGGCGCGCTGCCCCACGCCCTGATCGGCGGCAGCGGCATCATCGCCCCCGCCCACGCGTGGGACGGCCCGGGCCGGCTCCAGTTCCTCACCGGCTGCGTCGCCGTGCTGGTCGTCGCCGTCCTGCTGGTCGGCCTGCTGCCCGAGAAGGACTCGCTGTTCGTCGCCGCCGCCTTCCTGGCCGCCGCCGGCGCGTTCGCCACCTTCGCCGCCGTGCTGCTGCCCGGCACCCCGGCCAACCACATCGCCGCCGTCACCGGCGTCGCCGCCACCGCCGTGATCGGCTTCCTGCCCGGCCTCTCGGCCCGCTTCGCCCGGCTGCCCGTCGGCTTCAGCGCCCCCGGCCAGACCCGCACCCGCAGCCGCGACTACGACGAGGAGGCCGGCCGCGCCGAGGCCGTCCAGTACGAGCGGATCGCCCACCAGGCCCGCCGCGGCCACGAGGTGCTGGTCGGCCTGGTCGGCGGCTGCGCCGCGGTGATCGTCGGCGCCTGCGCCGTGCTCGGCTTCACCGACGAGCTCTTCCCCGAGCTGCTCGCACTGACCCTCGGCATCGCCACCATGCTGCGGGCCCGGCTGTTCCGCTACACCGCGCAGGTCTTCAGCCTCACCATCGCCGGCCTGCTCGGCCTGTCGCTGCTGATCGTCGGCCTCTCGCTGCACACCCCGCTGTTCATCCTCAAGGCCGCCAGCTCGACCGAGGTCGACCTGCGCACCATCTGGCTGGGCACCGCGATCGCCTTCGGCGCCGCGATCCTGACCGCGATCGCCCTGGTGGTGCCGCGGCTCGGCGTCTCGCCGTTCTGGGGGCGCATCCTGGACCTGGTCGACAGCCTCACCCTGATGGCCCTCGTGCCGCTGGCGCTGGGCGTGCTGGACGTCTACCGCCTGGTCCGCGGCGGCATCACCGGCTGACCGGGCCCGGTGGCCCGGCGCCGGGCCACCGGGCGGCACTGGTACGCTTGCCCTTCGAGTGCACCAGTGTGTCCGCCCCACGAGGGTCGCAGACCATCGGCCGCGCTCGCAGACGACACCGAGTTCTCACAGAGTCCTGTGCCGTAGACCAGGACCGCTCGGTATCACCCCGAAGGAGTTGCAGTGGCTCTCGCCTCTGACGTCAAGAAGCAGATCATCGCCGAGTTCGGCCAGAAGGAGGGCGACACCGGCTCCCCCGAGGTCCAGGTGGCCATGCTCTCCCGCCGCATCTCGGACCTGACCGAGCACCTGAAGTCCCACAAGCACGACCACCACTCGCGTCGTGGCCTGCTGATCCTGGTCGGCCAGCGTCGCCGCCTGCTGCAGTACCTGGCCAAGAAGGACATCGAGCGCTTCCGTACGCTCGTCGACCGCCTGGGCATCCGCCGCGGTGCCGCCGGTGGCGCCCGCTAAGACCGCCGCTCGGGGCGGCTCCCCACACCGGGGAGCCGCCCCTCGCGCGTATGCCGCGGCCGGTGACCCGCGGCACCCTGACATAACAACTCGCGCGCACCTCCCCAGGTGGCCGAGGATTGCACCGTAGGGTTGTGGGCATGCCGGGTGATGGCGCGACAGCGCGCCACCCAGGCGGAAAGACCCCAACCCCCGCGGGACGAAGGCTTCAAACGGAAGCCGCCCGCATCCGAGAGAGCGTCCAGACGCGGACCGCCCGTCCAGGCCTGGCAGCCGAGAGGCGCCGGTCCTCGGTAGTGGCCGCCGGAAGTCCCGCAGACCGAGCGGGGCGCACCGGAGGCTTCGATCGAAGACCGGCCAGGACTGCCTTCCTCTTCGCGAAAGAGGGTCCAGGGCCACCGGCAGGCGATGCGCGGGGACGCTCTCCCGGAGACGTACGAAAGAGGAGATCTTCCAGGTGGAAGAGAACGTGTTCTACGCCGAGGCCGTGATCGACAACGGTTCCTTCGGCACCCGTACCATCCGCTTCGAGACCGGCCGCCTGGCCCGTCAGGCCGCCGGCTCCGCCGTGGCCTACCTGGACGACGACACCATGGTGCTGTCGGCCACCAGCGCGTCCAAGCAGCCGAAGGAGCACTTCGACTTCTTCCCGCTGACCGTGGACGTCGAGGAGCGGATGTACGCCGCGGGCCGCATCCCCGGCTCGTTCTTCCGTCGCGAGGGCCGGCCCTCCGAGGACGCCATCCTCACCTGCCGCCTCATCGACCGCCCGCTGCGCCCGTCCTTCGTCAAGGGCCTGCGCAACGAGGTCCAGGTCGTCGTCACCGTGATGGCGCTCAACCCGGACCACCTGTACGACGTGGTGGCCATCAACGCCGCCTCCGCCTCCACCCAGCTGGCGGGCCTGCCGTTCTCCGGCCCGATCGGTGGCGTCCGCGTCGCGCTGATCAAGGGCCAGTGGGTGGCCTTCCCGACCCACAGCGAGCTGGAGTCGGCCGTCTTCGACATGGTCGTCGCCGGCCGCGTCCTGCCGGACGGCGACGTCGCGATCATGATGGTCGAGGCCGAGGCCACCGACAAGACCATCAAGCTGGTCGAGGGCGGCGCCGAGGCGCCGACCGAGGACGTCGTCGCCGCCGGTCTGGACGCCGCCAAGCCGTTCATCAAGGTGCTCTGCGCCGCCCAGTCGCAGCTGGCCGCCCAGGCCGCCAAGCCGACCGGCGAGTTCCCGGTCTTCCTGGACTACCAGGACGACGTGCTGGCCGCCCTGACCGCCGCGGTCAAGGACGAGCTGGCCCAGGCGCTCACCATCGCCGGCAAGCAGGAGCGCAACAACGAGCTGGACCGCGTCAAGGCGATCGCCGCCGAGAAGCTCCTGCCGGAGTTCGAGGGCCGCGAGAAGGAGATCAGCGCCGCGTACAACGCGCTGACCAAGAAGGTCGTGCGCGAGCGCGTCATCAAGGACAAGGTCCGCATCGACGGCCGCGGTGTCACCGACATCCGCACCCTGGCCGCCGAGGTCGAGGCCATCCCGCGCGTCCACGGCTCGGCCCTGTTCGAGCGCGGCGAGACCCAGATCCTGGGTGTCACCACGCTGAACATGCTGCGCATGGAGCAGCAGCTCGACACGCTCTCCCCGGAGACGCGTCGCCGCTACATGCACAACTACAACTTCCCGCCGTACTCGGTCGGCGAGACCGGCCGCGTGGGCTCGCCCAAGCGCCGCGAGATCGGCCACGGCGCGCTGGCCGAGCGGGCGATCCTGCCCGTGCTGCCGACCCGCGAGGAGTTCCCCTACGCGATCCGCCAGGTCTCCGAGGCCCTGAGCTCCAACGGCTCCACCTCGATGGGCTCGGTCTGCGCCTCCACCATGTCGCTGCTGAACGCCGGTGTGCCGCTGAAGGCCGCCGTCGCCGGCATCGCCATGGGCCTGATCTCGCAGGAGATCGACGGCGAGACCCACTACGTCGCGCTGACCGACATCCTCGGTGCCGAGGACGCGTACGGCGACATGGACTTCAAGGTCGCCGGTACCCGCAACTTCATCACCGCGCTGCAGCTGGACACCAAGCTCAACGGCATCCCGGCGTCGGTGCTGGCCGCCGCGCTGAAGCAGGCCAAGGACGCCCGTCTGCACATCCTCGACGTGATGAACGAGGCCATCGACGCGCCCGACGAGATGTCGCCGAACGCGCCGCGCATCATCACCATCAAGATCCCGGTGGACAAGATCGGTGAGGTCATCGGCCCCAAGGGCAAGATGATCAACCAGATCCAGGAGGACACCGGCGCGGACATCACCATCGAGGACGACGGCACCATCTACATCGGTGCGGTCGACGGTCCCTCGGCGGAGGCTGCCCGTACGACGATCAACCAGATCGCCAACCCGACCATGCCGGAGGTCGGCGAGCGCTACCTGGGCACCGTGGTCAAGACCACGACGTTCGGCGCGTTCGTCTCGCTCATGCCGGGCAAGGACGGCCTGCTGCACATCTCGCAGATCCGCAAGCTGGCCGGCGGCAAGCGCGTCGAGAACGTCGAGGACGTGCTCGGCGTCGGCGCCAAGGTCCAGGTCGAGATCGCCGAGATCGACCCGCGCGGCAAGCTCTCCCTGATCCCGGTCATCGAGGGCGAGGAGGGTGGCGAGGCCGCTTCCGAGTGAAGCGCCGCTAGCCTCCCCATTCAGTAGACGCGATCGCGGCCCGCACGCCCCCGTCGGCGTGCGGGCCGCGTCCCGTTGTTCCCCCATGTTTCTCTACGGAGGTACCCCCGTGGCCCAGGCCTCGGCGGCGACGCAGCGCCCCGGCTCCACCCGGACCCTGCTCAAGGGCGCGGACGGCGCCGGCACGGTGCGCCGCACCGTGCTCCCCGGCGGCCTTCGGGTCGTCACCGAGACCCTGCCGACGGTGCGCTCCGCGACCTTCGGCATCTGGGTCGGCGTCGGCTCGCGCGACGAGACCCCGCAGCTCAACGGCGCGACCCACTACCTGGAGCACCTGCTCTTCAAGGGCACCGAGCGGCGCAGCGCGCTGGACATCTCGGCCGCCCTGGACGCGGTCGGCGGCGAGATGAACGCCTTCACCGCGAAGGAGAACACCTGCTACTACGCCCGGGTGCTGGACACCGACCTGCCGCTGGCCATCGACGTGGTCTGCGACATGCTCACCGGCTCGCTGATCCGCCCCGAGGACGTCGAGGCCGAGCGCGGCGTCATCCTCGAGGAGATGGCGATGGCCGAGGACGACCCGGGCGACGTGGTGCACGACCTCTTCGCCAAGGTGATCTTCGGCAGCGGCCCGCTCGGCCGCCCGATCCTCGGCACCCAGGAGACCGTCCAGGCCCTCACCCGGGACCAGATCGCCGGCTTCTTCCACCGCCGCTACAAGCCCGAGCACCTGGTGGTCGCGGCAGCCGGCAACCTGGACCACCGCAAGGTCGTCAAGCAGGTCGAGCGGGCCTTCGCACCGCTGCTCGCCAAGTCGGACGCGGTCCCCGCCGAGGCCCGCCGCGGCGTCAAGGCGCTGCGCACGGCCGGCCGGGTCGAGGTGCTCAACCGCTCCACCGAGCAGGCCCACCTGGTGCTGGGCGTGCCCGGCGTGCCCCGGCACGACGAGCGCCGCTGGGCGATGGGCGTGCTCAACGCGGCCCTGGGCGGCGGCATGAGCTCCCGGCTCTTCCAGGAGGTCCGGGAGAAGCGCGGCCTGGCCTACTCGGTGTACTCGTACTCCTCGTCGTACGCGGACAGCGGCCTGTTCGGCATCTACGCCGGCTGCCAGCCCAAGCGGGTCGAGGAGGTGCTGCGGATCTGCCGCGAGGAGCTCGCCAAGGTGGTCGCCGACGGCATCACCGAGGAGGAGCTGCGGCGCGCGATCGGCCAGATCTCCGGCTCCACCGTGCTCGGCATGGAGGACACCGGCTCGCTGATGAACCGGATCGGCAAGGCGGAGCTCAGCTACGGCCACCACCTCTCGGTGGACGACATGCTGGCGAAGATAGCGGCCGTGACCCTGGACGACGTCCACGCGGTCGCCCGTGATGTGCTGGGCGCGCACCGGCCGTCGCTCGCGCTGATCGGCCCGATCAACACCAAGCGGGCCGCCGGGCTCGCCGACCTGCTGGTCTGAAGGGAATTTCGCTCATGACGCTGCGTGTCGCCGTGATCGGCGCCAAGGGCCGGATCGGATCCGAGGCCGTCAAGGCCGTCGAGGCCGCCCCGGACATGGAACTCGTCGCCACGCTCGGCCGCGACTCGAAGCCGGCGGAGCTCACCGACGCCGGGGTGCAGGTCGCCGTCGAGCTGACCCACCCCGACTCGGTGATGGGCAACCTCGACTACTGCCTGCACCACGGCATCCACGTGGTCACCGGCACCACCGGCTGGACGGACGAGCGGCTGGCCACCGTCCGCGGCTGGCTGGACGAGGCGCCCGGGCTCGGCCTGCTGATCGCGCCGAACTTCTCCATCGGCGCGGTGCTCGGCATGAAGTTCGCCCAGACCGCAGCCCGGTACTTCGAGTCGGTCGAGGTCGTCGAGCTGCACCACGACCGCAAGGCCGACGCACCCAGCGGCACCGCCACCCGCACCGCGCAGCTGATCGCCGCCGCGCGCACCGAGGCCGGCCTCCCGCCGCAGCAGGACCCGACCACGCACGGCCTGCCCGGTGCCCGCGGCGCCGACGTGGACGGGGTGCCGGTGCACGCCGTCCGGCTGCGCGGTCTGCTCGCCCACCAGCAGGTGATGTTCGGCGACATCGGCGAGACCCTCACCATCCGGCACGACTCGCTGCACCACAGCAGCTTCATGCCGGGCATCCTGCTCGGCGTCCGCAAGGTCGTCGAGACCCCCGGGCTCACCCTGGGCCTCGAACACTTCCTGGACCTGTGAGCGCGGCATGACCTCCCGTACCGGCTTCTTCGTCCTGTCCGGCGTGCTGCTGCTGGTCGCCCTGGTCTGCATAGGCGAGGGCGTCCAGCTGATCGCCACCGGCAAGCCACTCGGCATCGGCATGGGCGTGTGCGCCTTCGTCATCCCGCTGATCGGCGTCTGGTTCCTGCGCCAGACCGTCCGCTTCGGCCGGGCCAGTGAGCGGCTCGCCCGCGAGCTGGAGGCCGAGGGCGGGCTGCCGGTCGACGAGCTCAGGCGCACGGCCGGCGGCCGGATCGACCGGGCCTCGGCCGACGAGGTGTTCGCCCGCCGCAGGGCCGAGGCGGAGGAGTCGCCCGGCGACTGGCGGGTCTTCTTCCGTCTCGCGGTGGCCTACGCCGACGCCGGCGACACCCCGCGCGCCCGCAAGACCATGCAGCACGCGATCCGGCTGCACAGCACCACCGGCACCACTGGAACCGCCAGCACCACCGGCACCACCAGCACCACCGAATCTGCGAGGAGCAACGCGTGAGCGACGAAACCACGGCACCCCAGTTCCGCAGCGACGTCACCGTCGAGCTGGTCCGCAGCGCCGCCGCCGACTCGGACGTCATCTGGGCGGCGCGGGTCTCGACGGCGGGGGAGCAGTCCCTGGAAGCGCTCCAGCAGGACCCGGAGAAGTCCAAGGGCCTGATCAACTTCCTGATGCGGGACCGGCACGGCACGCCGTTCGAGCACAACTCGATGACCTTCTTCATCAGCGCGCCGATCTTCGTCTTCCGCGAGTTCCACCGGCACCGCAGCGGCTGGTCGTACAACGAGGAGTCCGGCCGCTACCGCCAGCTGGAGCCGGTCTTCTACGTGCCGGGCGAGGACCGCAAGCTGGTCCAGGAGGGCCGCCCCGGCCGGTACGAGTTCCTCGACGGCACCCCGGAGCAGCACAAGACCGTCACCGGGGCGATGGAGGCGGCCTACCGCGAGGCGTACGGCCGCTACCAGGAGATGCTGGCGGCCGGCGTCGCCCGCGAGGTGGCCCGGGCCGTGCTGCCGGTCGGCCTGTTCTCCTCGATGTACGCGACCTGCAACGCCCGCTCGCTGATGCACTTCCTGTCGCTGCGGACCAAGAAGGAGAACGCCGCCGTGCCGTCCTTCCCGCAGCGCGAGATCGAGATGGTCGCCGAGCAGATGGAGGAGCAGTGGGCCGCGCTCATGCCGCTCACCCATGCGGCCTTCGAGAAGCACGGCCGAGTCGCCCCCTGACCTGGGGTGATAGGCATATGGGCGGCTTGCCTGGCATGTCTGGATTGCGGCTTTTCTAGCCGCTCCCTACGCTCGTGACACGGATTCCGGTGCTGCTTGAACCCCCGAGCACGCAGCACCGGAATCCCATGTTTTCGCCGCCCCGCGCGCCGCGGCCGCGCGCTGCACAGTGCTACACCTGTCCGAACCCTGGACCGGCCTGGGTATCGCCCCACCGCCTACGAGTAGCTTTGGACGCATGGCTCCGACCTCCACCCCCCAGACGCCTTTCGGCCGGGTCCTGACCGCGATGGTGACGCCGTTCACCGCTGACGGCGGGCTCGACCTCGACGGCGCCCAGCGCCTCGCCGCACACCTCGTCGACTCCGGCAACGACGGCCTCGTCGTCAACGGGACCACCGGCGAATCCCCGACCACCAGCGACGCCGAGAAGGCCGAGCTCGTCCGTGCCGTGGTGGAGGCCGTGGGGGACCGCGCCCACGTGGTGGCCGGCGTCGGCACCAACGACACGCACCACAGCGCCGAACTGGCCCGCCAGGCCGAGGCCGCCGGGGCGCACGGCCTGCTGGTCGTCACGCCGTACTACAGCAAGCCCCCGCAGGAGGGCCTGTACCGGCACACCACGCACATCGCCGACGCCACCGGCCTGCCGGTCATGCTCTACGACATCCCCGGCCGCAGCGGCGTCGCGCTGAGCCACGAGACGCTGGTCCGGCTCGGCGAGCACCCCCGGATCGTCGCCAACAAGGACGCCAAGGGCGACCTCGGCGCCGCCGCCTGGGCGATCGCCCGCTCGGACCTCGCCTGGTACTCCGGGGACGACATCCTCAACCTGCCGCTGCTGTCCGTCGGAGCCGCCGGTGTGGTCAGCGTGGTCGGGCACGTGGTCGCCGGTGAACTGCGCAGCATGATCGACGCCTACCTGGGCGGCGATGTGGCCAAGGCCACGGCGATCCACCAGAGCCTGCTGCCGGTCTTCAGCGGTATGTTCCGCACGCAGGGTGTCATCCTCACCAAGGCCGCCCTTGAGCTCCAGGGCCTGCCGGCCGGCCCGCTGCGGCTGCCGCTGGTCGGCGCGACCCCCGAGGAGGTCGCGCAATTGAAGAAGGATCTCGCCGCAGGCGGGGTACACCTGTAGCAGACACAGACGTGCGCGCCCCGGCTCGCCGGACCTCCCGAGGTCTGCCGCTGAACCGGACGAAGGCGCGAGAGCACCGACCCAGTAGGAAACCGACACTGAGTACGCACGCCATATGTCTCTTGGGGGAGGACCCCGGGCATATGGCGTGCGTCGTGAGGAGAGTCTTTTGAGCCACCCGCATCCCGAACTCGGCGCGCCCCCGGCACTGAAGGAGGGCGCCCTCCGCATCACCCCGCTCGGCGGTCTCGGCGAGATCGGCCGCAACATGACGGTCTTCGAATACGGGGACCGCATCCTCATCGTCGACTGCGGTGTCCTCTTCCCCGAGGACGAGCAGCCCGGCGTCGACCTGATCCTGCCGGACTTCAGCTACATCCGGGACCGCCTCGACAAGATCGACGGCATCGTCCTGACCCACGGGCACGAGGACCACATCGGCGCCGTCCCGTACCTGCTCCGGGAGAACCCGGACATCCCGCTGATCGGTTCGAAGCTCACCCTCGCCCTGATCGAGGCCAAGCTCGCCGAGCACCGCATCCGGCCGTACGTGCTGGAGGTGGCGGAGGGCGACCGCGAGCGGATCGGCCCCTTCGACTGCCAGTTCATCGCGGTCAACCACTCCATCCCGGACGCGCTGGCCGTCGCGGTGCGCACGCCCGCCGGCATGGTCGTCGCCACCGGTGACTTCAAGATGGACCAGCTGCCGCTCGACGGCCGCCTGACCGACCTGCCGACCTTCGCCAAGCTGGCCGAGGAGGGCATGGACCTGCTGCTGGTGGACTCCACCAACGCCGAGGTCCCCGGCTTCATCCCGCACGAGCGGGACATCTCGGCCGCGCTGCGAAACGTTTTCGCGAACGCCGACAAGCGCATCATCGTCGCCTCCTTCGCCAGCCACGTGCACCGCATCCAGCAGGTGCTGGACGCCGCGCACGAGTACAAGCGCAAGGTCGCGTTCGTCGGCCGGTCGATGGTCCGCAACATGGGCATCGCACGCGACCTCGGCTACCTGAAGGTCCCCGGCAACATGGTCGTGGACGTCAAGCAGCTGGACGACCTGCCGGACAAGGAGGTCGTGCTGATCTGCACCGGTTCGCAGGGCGAGCCGATGGCCGCGCTGTCCCGGATGGCCAACCGCGACCACCAGATCCGCATCGTCGAGGGCGACACCGTCGTGCTGGCGTCGTCGCTCATCCCGGGCAACGAGAACGCCGTCTACCGGGTGATCAACGGCCTGACCCGCTGGGGCGCCAAGGTCGTGCACAAGGGCAACGCCAAGGTGCACGTCTCCGGCCACGCCTCGGCCGGTGAGCTGCTGTACTTCTTCAACATCTGCAAGCCGCGCAACCTGATGCCGGTCCACGGCGAATGGCGCCACCTCCGGGCCGCCGCCGACCTGGGCATCGCGACCGGTGTGCCGAAGAACCGCACGGTCATCGCGGAGGACGGCGTCTGCGTCGACCTGGAGAAGGGCGTCGCCCGGATCGTCGGCAAGGTGCAGGCCGGCTACGTCTACGTGGACGGCTCGTCGGTCGGCGACATCACCGAGGCCTCGCTCAAGGACCGCCGGATCCTGGGCGAGGAGGGCTTCATCTCGGTCTTCGTGGTGGTCGACTCCACCAACGGCAAGATCGTGGGCGGCCCGACCATCCAGGCCCGCGGCTCCGGCATCGACGACAACTCGTTCGTCCCGGTGGCCGCCAAGCTCCAGGAGGCGCTGGACCGCTCGGCCGGCGACGGCGTCCTGGAGGTCCGCCAGGTCCAGCAGCTGGTCCGCCGGACCATCGGCAAGTGGGTGGCGGACAACTACCGCCGCCGTCCGATGATCCTGCCGGTCGTCGTCGAGGTCTGATCCTCCCGCTGGTCGGTTTGACGTGGGGCAGCCCGGTGCGTAATGTTCTCCGGGTTGCCCCACGGGACGACCCCCGCAAGAACACTCGAATGAAATTCGAGTGTGGAGCGGGAAAACGGCCCGAGAAACTCTGATAGAGTTCGGGAGCGCCGAAAGGCCCGAGTAAATCCGATGAATGAAACTCCGGAAAACGGAGCGGAAAACATCTGATAAGCTTGAAACACGAAAGAACGAAGCGCCCGGAGGGCCCGCTGGAAGGCGGTCCGAAGGAAGTGTCCGTTCCTTGAGAACTCAACAGCGTGCCAAAAGTCAACGCCAGATATGTTGACATCCCCGGCCTCGGACCTGTTCCGGGGTTGGAGATTCCTTTTGAAATAACACAGCGAGGACGCAGTGCGCGGGGCCGCCCTATTCCGGTGGTTGCCGTGCCGCTCAACGCGGGTGTGAACGGGATTACCCGTAATCATTCACGGAGAGTTTGATCCTGGCTCAGGACGAACGCTGGCGGCGTGCTTAACACATGCAAGTCGAACGGTGAAGCCCTTCGGGGTGGATCAGT